>JBEGJL010000138.1:0-4661 GCA_041184605.1 Pseudomonadota bacterium | reverse complement strand
GCATAGTTGCAAAGGCCAACGAACAACAACTGGCGGCTGGCCGTGCCGCGCAGTTCGGCACTTTCCACCACGGCGGCGATTTCGTCCTTCAGCGCCAGTGCGGCCAACTGGTGCGCCAACTGGAAGCGTCGGGTTTCGGCGGGTTGGCCGGGATCGATCGTCAGGTGGCCCATTTCCGCATCATAGGCGCGCAGGCCGGCCTGGCCGGAATAGACCAGCGAGACCGACAGGGCATTGCGCAGGTAACCCTCAATCGCGGCCGTATCGGGCGAAGGGGTGCCCAGCCGTTCGGCCAGGTCCTCTGCCGCGCGGTCGAGGCTGTCGACATAGTTGTTGGCGAAGTGGAACCAGTCGCGCACTTCCTCCCACGGCAGGCGGGCCACTCCGGTCGCCTCGCTGGCCAGGGCTTCGTCAACCATCTGCAGCCGCTGGCCAGAGCGGCGATAGGCTTCATGCAGGGCAATGAACCGCTCGGCCAATGCCGGCTGCTGCTCGGCAAAGCGGGCGAGCTGGGCGGCATCCATCGGTTCGGCGAACAAGGGATCGGCATTGGCCTCACGAAGCGCGGCCAGGCGGGTTTCGGCATCGCCCGCGCCGATCTCGCGCCAATCAAGCGGGAAAGCGCGGCTCAGGCGTTCGACCAGTGCGGGGGTGAGTGGGCGGTCGTCGTTCTCCAGCTGTGAAAGGTAGGAAGTGCTGATCGCGAGCCGCGCAGCGAGTTCTGCTTGCTTAAGGCGATGCTCGGCCCGGATCGCTCGCAGGCGGGATCCGGCAAAGATGCGGCGCGGTGTCATGGTGCAGTCGTACTTTGCAAAGTTCAACTTCGCAACTTCGCAAGTTCACATTGGACATTGCTGCCGCGCCGTTCCATTCCAGAGGACTGCAGAAGTCCAAGGGGGCACAATGTCCGCAAATATCGCCGAAATGGAACGCCGCCGTGCCGCTGCCCGCATGGGTGGGGGGCAAAAGCGCATCGATGCCCAGCACGCCAAGGGCAAGCTGACCGCGCGGGAACGGCTGACCGTGCTGCTCGATGAAGGCTCGTTTGAAGAGCTGGACATGTATGTTGAGCACAACTGCGTCGATTTCGGCATGCCGGAGCAGACCATTCCGGGCGATGGCGTGGTCACCGGCAGCGGCACGATCAACGGCCGCCTGGTCTATGTCTATGCGCAGGACTTCACCGTCTTCGGCGGGGCCGTGTCGGAACGCCATGCGATGAAGATCTGCAAGGTGATGGACATGGCGATGAAGGTCGGTGCGCCGGTCATCGGCCTGAACGATTCCGGCGGCGCCCGCATCCAGGAAGGCGTGGCCTCGCTGGGCGGCTATACCGAGATCTTCCAGCGCAACGTCCTCGCCTCTGGCGTGGTGCCGCAGCTGTCATTGATCATGGGGCCCTGCGCAGGCGGGGCAGTCTATTCGCCGGCGATGACCGACTTCATCTTCATGGTGAAGGACAGCTCCTACATGTTCGTCACCGGTCCCGACGTGGTCAAGACCGTGACCAACGAGATCGTCACGCAAGAGGAACTGGGCGGTGCGGTAACGCACAGCACCAAGACCTCGGTCGCCGACCTGGCGCTGGAAAACGATATCGAGGCGCTGCTGACCGCGCGCGACCTGATCGATTACCTGCCGGCCAACAACCGCGTCGGCGTGCCCGAACGGCCGACCACCGATCCGTGGGACCGGATCGAGGACAGCCTCGACACGCTGATCCCGGCCAATGCCAACCAGCCCTATGACATGCACGAGGTGGTGCGAAAGGTGCTGGACGAGGGCGACTTCTTTGAAATCCAGCCCGGCCATGCCGCCAATATCATCGTCGGTTTCGGGCGGGTTGAAGGGCGCACCGTGGGCGTGGTCGCCAACCAGCCGATGGTTCTGGCAGGCGTGCTCGATATCAACGCCAGCAAGAAGGCCGCGCGCTTCGTGCGGTTCTGCGATGCCTTCGAAATCCCGATCCTGACCTTTGTTGACGTGCCCGGCTTCCTGCCCGGCACGGCGCAGGAATATGGCGGGATCATCAAGCACGGCGCCAAGCTGCTGTTCGCCTATGCCGAGGCGACCGTGCCGAAGATCACCGTGATCACCCGCAAGGCTTATGGCGGGGCCTATTGCGTCATGGCATCAAAGCACCTGCGCGGCGATCTCAACTATTCTTGGCCGACCGGCGAAATCGCGGTGATGGGCGCCAAGGGCGCGGTGGAGATCATCTTCCGCGAGGACATGGGCGATCCCGACAAGATTGCCGAGCGCACCAAGGAATACGAAGACGCCTTCGCCAACCCCTTCGTGGCGGCGAGCAAGGGCTTCATTGACGAGGTGATACACCCGCGCAACACCCGCCGCCGGATCGCGCTGGGGCTGCGCAAGCTGCGGAACAAGCAGCTCGAGAACCCGTGGAAGAAGCACGACAACATTCCGCTGTAAGGACCTGCCCATGAAACTAGGCCGCCTCAACCACATCGGCGTGGCAACACCCAGCATCGCCGAGTCCATCGTCTTCTACCGCGACGTCATGGGCGCGACGAAGATTCATGCGCCGTTCGATCTGGAATCGCAGGGCGTGAAGGTCTGCTTCGTCGATACGCCGGGCGCGGACGGGGCGCTGAACGGCACGCAGATCGAGCTGATCGAGCCGCTGCCGGGCAATACATCGATCGCCGGGTTCCTCGAAAAGAACCCCGCCGGCGGCCAGCACCACATGTGCTACGAAGTGCCCGACATCCACGCCGCCAAGGCCGAGTTTGAGGCCATGGGCAAGCGCGTGCTGGGCGAACCGCGCATCGGTGCCCACGGCACGCTGATCTTCTTCGTCCACCCCAAGGACATGGGCGGGGTGCTGACCGAAATCATGGAAACGCCGAGCGAAGATACGCACTGGTCAAATTAAGGCCGGGCCCTTGCGGGGTAACGAGACAAGAGAGGGAGTTTGGAAGTGGCAGATTACGAAACGATCCTGACCGAGCGCGTGGGCAACGTGCTGAAGATCACGCTCAACCGGCCCGAGCGGCTCAATGCTGCTTCGATCCAGCTGGCGGAAGAGCTGGGCGCAGCCTTCTATGACCTGGGCGATGCGCGGGCGGTTGTCATCACCGGCGCGGGCAAGGGCTTCTGCTCGGGCGCGGACCTGGCGGCGCGCGGTGATCGCAGCCCGCTGGAGCAGAAGGGCGGCAGCCACCGCGCGCTCCAGAACTTCTATAACCCCGTGATCACCCAGATCCTGCGCGCGCCGGTGCCGGTGGTGACGGCGGTGAACGGCGCGGCGGCCGGCGTCGGCTGCTCCATCGCGCTGGCCGGCGATTTCGTGCTGGCCGGACAGAGCGCCTATTTCCTGCAGGCCTTCGTCAATATCGGTCTGGTGCCGGACGGCGGCTCAACCTGGTTGCTGGCCCGCGCCATCGGCCGCGCCCGCGCCACCCGCATGATGATGCTGGGTGAGAAGATCGGGGCAAGCCAGGCCGAGGAATGGGGCCTGATCTACAAGGCGGTCGACGATGCCGCGCTGATGGATGAGGCGATGGCCCTTGCCACCCGCCTGGCGGACGGCCCGACGCTGGCCTATGCGACGATGAAGAACAACATCCAGACCGCGCTCGACGGCACCCTGCCGCAGGTCCTGCTGGCTGAGGCCGAAGGCCAGCGCATTGCCGGGGCCAGCCAGGACGCGATGGAGGGCGGCATGGCCTTCCTCCAGAAGCGCAAGGCCGAGTTCAAGGGCCGCTGATGCTGTTCTTCAACAGCCCGAACCCGGCGCCCAATCCGCGCCGGGTCCGCATCTTCGCGGCGGAGAAGGGGATCGCGCTGCCCACGCGCGATCTTTCCATCCCCGATCGGGAACACAAGTCCAACGAGTTCATCGCGCTCAACCCCCGCGGGCAAACCCCGGCGCTCCAGCTGGATGATGGCACGGTGATCGCCGAAAGCGTAGCAATCTGCCGCTATCTTGAGGGATTGCAGCCCGAACCGCCGCTGTTCGGCCGCGATGCCAAGGAACAGGCGCTGGTCGAGATGTGGAGCCGCCGGGTCGAGATGATCCTGATGCCACCGATCGGCGCGGTCTGGGTCCACACCCACCCCTTCACCGCGCGCCTGCCCGGTCGCAACGCGGAATGGGGCGAGGCGAACCGTCCGCGGGTGGACGAGGCAATGCGGTTTTTCGATGCTTCGCTGGCAGATCGTGAATTCCTTGCCGCCAACCACTTCACCAATGCCGATATCCTGCTGCTGACGACGATCGACTTCGCCGGCTTCATCGGCATTCCGGTGCCTGAAGAGCTTTCCTCTCTGCGCGCATGGCACGCGCGCGTTTCTGCCCGGCCAAGCGCTGCGGCCTGAATGGTGCAATGATGACGAAACCGACCGTGACTGACTGGCAGGCCGCTGCGGCCAAGGAAGTGAAGGGCAAGGACCTGACCTGGCACACGCCGGAAGGGTTCGCGATCAAGCCGCTTTACACCGGCGAGGATGTGAAGGCCGATCCGGGCCTGCCCGGTTTTGCGCCGTTTACGCGCGGGGTGCGCGCATCAATGTATGCCGGTCGGCCCTGGACGATCCGCCAATACGCCGGTTTCTCGACCGCCGAGGAATCGAACGCCTTCTACCGCCGCAACCTGGCGGCGGGGCAAAAGGGCCTGTCGGTGGCCTTCGACCTG
>JBEGJL010000137.1:0-4131 GCA_041184605.1 Pseudomonadota bacterium | reverse complement strand
CAAGCGTGGGATCGCACAGGAGCGGCTCGATCAGCTGGTTTCCGGCATCCAGCGTCAGGTTGAAACTCTGGGCGATGCCGAAGTCAGCGCCAAGCTGATTGGCGAGATGGTGATGGACGGCCTGCGGCAGCTTGATAGCGTGGCATATATCCGCTTCGCCTCGGTCTATCGCGATTTCAGCGAGGCTAAGGATTTCGAAGACTTTGCCAGTGCGGTGCAGGATGCTGCCAAGCACTGATCAACCGGCCATCGTGCTGGTTCGGCCGCAACTTGGCGAGAATATCGGCAAGGCGGCGCGGGCCATGTTGAACTTTGGCCTGACCGACCTGCGCCTGGTAACGCCGCGTGATGGCTGGCCCAATCCCTCCGCTGGCCCGGCGGCGGCTGGCGCAGACGTGGTGCTCGAACGCGCCCGCGTCTTTGACAGCCTGGCCGAGGCCGTGGCTGATTGTGCCCATGTCTATGCCACGACCGTCCGCAAACGCGGCGTGACCAAGCCGGTGGTCGATCCGGAACAGGCCGCGCGGGCGATCCATACGGAGCCAGGTCAGAGCGCCTATGTTTTCGGCCCCGAACGCTCGGGACTGGAAACCGATGACGTTGCCCTGGCGCGCACGATCGTAACCGTGCCGATCAATCCGGAGTTCGGCTCACTCAATCTGGCCCAGGCGGTGATCCTGTGCGCATACGAGTGGTCGAAGCAAGCCAGCCTCACCCAGCCCACAGTCGAGGAACTGCTGCCCCCTGCTCCGCAGGACGAGCTTGAAGGCATGATCGAGCAGCTTGAGGCCATGCTTGAGCCGCGCGGCTATTACCGCCCAGCGAGCCGCGCCGCAGCCACCAGACGCACCCTGCGCGGCCTGCTGACCAAGCCTGGCTGGAACCATCTTGAGGTCCGGACACTGCGCGGCGTGCTATCCACTCTGGCCAAGGCCCCACGCCGGTCGGATTAGTCGGCTCGGCAAAAATGCTTTTCACGGGCACAAAACCTGCGCCATAGCGCAGCCAACCTAACGGAGCTGATTGTAATGCGCCACCTTGCCACCGCCGTCGTGCTGGCCCTTATTGCGAACCCCGCCTTGGCTGATGCATCGGCTCCCGCCGCTGATGCGACCACGCCAGCCAAACCCAAGACAATCTGTCGCCCGCTTCCGGCACCGACCGGCAGCCACCGTCCGCAAGGTCGCGTCTGCAAAACGATCGAGGAATGGCGCGCGCGGGACCGCGATACGCTGATGCAGGGGCGACTTGAGGACCAGACCAAGATTGAGCCCGCCGGCCCGAAGATCTGAACGCATTTCCGCTTGAATTCCGCCCCCGGCACGGCTAGGGGCGCCACTTCGCAATTGACCCCGCACTCCGGTGAAGCGGTGGTCGCGTCCGGCACAGCCCGGGCGGTGCGGTTCCGGACCAGAAGCCCCGGGCAGTTCCAGGGCAGGCAAATTGAAGGACGCGCCATGTCGAAGCGCAATGCATCGAAGTACAAAATTGACCGCCGGATGGGCGAAAACATCTGGGGTCGTCCCAAGAGCTCGGTCAACCGCCGCTCGTACGGCCCGGGCCAGCACGGCCAGCGCCGCAAGGGCAAGATGTCGGACTTCGGTCTGCAGCTGCGCGCCAAGCAGAAGCTTAAGGGCTACTACGGCGACGTCACCGAAAAGCAGTTCAAGCGCACCTATCAGGAAGCGTCGAAGATGAAGGGCGATACCGGTCAGAACCTGATCGGCCTGCTCGAACAGCGCCTGGACATGGTCGTGTACCGCGCCAAGTTCGCGCCGACCATCTTCTCGGCCCGCCAGATCGTCTCGCACGGCCACATCTATGTGAACGGCGTGAAGTGCAACATCGCCAGCCGCCGCGTGCGTCCGGGCGACGTTGTCAGCCTGGGCAAGAAGGCCAAGGAAATGGCCCTGATCGCCGAAGCCCAGACCCTGGCCGAGCGTGAAATCCCGGACTACGTCGCACCTGACGGCACCGACAAGATCACCTTCGTCCGCGTTCCGACGCTGGATGAAGTGCCCTATCCGGTGAAGATGGAACCGAACCTGGTCGTCGAATTCTATTCGCGCTAAGTTTCGACCCTGCCGAATACAAAAAGGGCGGTCCCGCGGGGCCGCCCTTTTTTGTTGCCTTGATCGAGGCCTCTATTGTGCAACGCCTTCGGCTTCCCTGATCGCACGCACGATAGCGGCTTCAAGCTGCGACCTTTGTTGCCACAGTGGCCGATCCGGTGGGATCTGATAAAGTGCACGAAGATAGGCCTGATCCCAAATCGTCAATCCGCGCAGCGCGGATAAACGGGGAGCAGCGCGATCAAACATTCCGAGGATCGAGGGGCTGGTGGCTAGCTGGCCATTGGATACGCGAATCTGAGCGAAAACGATCATCGTCACATAGCTGGCAATTGAATCCAGCGGAAAGCCATCGGCCAAGCCAACATCGACCAACACAACCGTAGAGGCCAGATTGAGAGAGATACCCGAAGAGATGAGACTGGACCTGGTTCGATAGATCGCGCCATCAACAACCGGTTCTCCATCGGATCCTTTAAGCTCCGTTGCGTACCACCACTTCACAGCACGCGGCCCCTTGAACAAACGTGCTGCAGCATCTGCCTGGAGCGCCCCGAAAAACTTCGGGTTCTTCTGCTTGATCCGGTCGAGCAGATCGCCCGAATCCTCTGTGAAGATGATGAAGACATCAGGCCTGCAACCCGCAGGCGCGCTTTGTACCTTGCGGGTTGCCTTGGCGCCATCTTCCAGCTTGACGAGCATGACCTTTGAGAACGGCTCAGGCAGGCCAATAACCTTCGGACAATAGGTCGAGCCGCGCCTCGCGAACTGCTCTTGCCCTGTTGTATCCGCAATCTGGCGTGAAAACTGACTGACCTGCCGACGCAGCAAGCCATCGCTGCGCGCAGGAGCCGTGACAGTTATTGGTTCACCTTCCTCGGCTGCGATTGGCCCGCTAACGAGCAACAGCAGCACGAGCAGTCGAATCAAGGCGCGGCAACCTGCCACAACAAACACACGTGAAGAAATCACGCGAAAGATATATCCTACTGATTTACAAGTACAAACTGTGAATCAGGAGATGGGCGGGAATGGCGCCGCTCAATCCCGGAACGAAGGATCAATCCGGTCAAGCTTGCGCAACAGCGCAGGCCAGGCGAGGCCGTTGGCAACCATGCCCATGCCGGCCGGCGGGGTCTGCTCCTTGACCTTTTCCGGCGTGCCCTGCGGCGGGTTGTTCAGCCCGTCGCGCCCGGCGGAGAGCATCTTGACCTGGGCATCGCAGGCGCGCTCCAGGAAGTAGAGCCGCAGGAAGCATTCACCCACGGTCTTGCCGATCGCCAGCGTGCCATGGTTGCGCAGGATCATGACGTGCTTGTTGCCCATGTCCTGCACCAGCCGCTCACGCTCATCGAGGTCGGTCGCGATGCCTTCATAGTCATGATAGGCAATGTCCGATCTGGCGATCATCGCGGTCTGGGTGTGCGGCAGCAGCCCTTCCGACATGGCGCTGACGGCCTGGCCGGCGGGGGTGTGGAGATGCATGACCGCGTGGGCATCCTCGCAATTCATGTGCAGCGCCGAATGGATCGTGAAGCCGGCCGGATTGACCGGATGCGCGGTCGGGATCACCGGCTGCCCCTCAACGTCGATCTTGACCAGCGAAGAGGCAGTAATCTCTTCAAACATCATGTCATAGGGATTGATCAGGAAGTGATGCTCCGGCCCCGGCACGCGGGCCGACAAGTGGGTGAAGATCAGGTCATCCCAGCCATAGAGCGCGACCAGCCGATAGGCCGCGGCAAGATCGACGCGAACCGCCCATTCTTCGGCGCTGACAGAGCCGCGGACGTGATCGTCATTTGCACTGGTTTTGGTTTCAAGGACGGTGGCCATCATCACTCTCCTGGTCTCTTTGGAGCGAGACTAGGATGATTCGGGGCGCTTGTCAGTGCCCAAGTAATCGGCGCGGAACTTTGCGGCGAAGGTGGCAAAGGTTCCAGTGGCGATGGCATCGCGCATCGCCTGCATCAGCTGCTGATAGAATGTCAGGTTATGCTCAGTCAGCAGCATCGCGCCAAGGATTTCGCCGCTCTTGTGCAGGTGATGGAGATAGGCG
>JBEGJL010000136.1:0-2544 GCA_041184605.1 Pseudomonadota bacterium | reverse complement strand
GTCTATGCCTTGTTCCAGGGCCAGCCCGTGGCTGACCTGACCAATGCCCGCAGCGAATCGCAACTGAAGGGGCTGCTCGATCAATTGCTCGCCAAGTTGCCGGTCCAGCCGGGCGGTGCCGCGCCCGCGCAGGACGTCGGGCCGTTGATCGCGATGGGAGAGGATGCCCTGGCAGGTGGCGATGCCGAACGCGCCGCCAATATCTTTATGCAGATTGCCGAGATCGCACCGGATAACGCTGCCGCGCAGGGCGGGCTGCTGCGGGCGCTGATTGCCGCGGGGCACCTTGCCGAAGCAGAGGCGGTGCTGGCCGAATTGCCCGAGGCCATGGCCAAGGATGCCGAAATCGCCCGCGCTCGCGCCGCATTGAACCTGGCCAAGGATCGCCCGGCCGATGATGAGCTCGCCGCGCTGCGCAAGGCCGCGACGGCGGACAATCCGGATGGGCAGCTGGCTTTCGCGACTGCGGCCTTTGCCGCCGGGGAACGCGATGCTGCGGCCGAGACTTTACTGGCCATGATTGCCGCCGACCGCGAATGGAACGAAGGCGCAGCCAAGTCCAAACTGCTGCAGATCTTCGAAGCCGTCGGGCTGGAAGACCCATGGGTTGCCGCGACGCGCCGCAAGCTCTCGCTCGTACTGTTCGGTTGAGGCCATGCGCCTGTCGATCTTCCCGCTAACGGGCGCGGTGCTCTACCCCGGGCTGCAACTGCCGCTGCACATTTTCGAACCGCGCTATCGGGCGATGGTGACCGACGCCCTGGCCCGTGATCGCCGGATCGGCATGATCCAGCCGCAGCGGCCAGAGGATGGCGCGCCGCTGTTCACAGTCGGCTGTGTAGGCAAGATCGCCGATGTCGAGGCGCTTGAGGATGGCCGCTTCAACCTGGTGCTGGAAGGCGAGGCGCGCTTTCGTCTGATCCGCGAGCTTGAGGTGATTACCCCGTTCCGGCAGATCGAGGCGGAGCTGCTCGAAGACCCGCCGCACCAGACTCTCTCTCCAGTTGAGCGCGCCGGCTTCGAGCGCGAGGCGCGGCGCTTTGCCGAAGCGCAAGGCTATCGCGTTGACTGGGATGCAGTCACCACGCTGGATGACAGTTCGTTGATTGACGGGGTAAGCCAGATCGCGCCGTTCGACGCCGCCGCCAAGCAGGCCTTGCTTGAAGCGCCGAACATTGCCGCACGCTGCGAGCTGCTGGTCCAGCTGATGCAGTTCTTTGGACGCCGCGATAGTGACGAAGGCCGGGTTACGCTGCAATAAGGGCGGTCAGGCCAGCGTCGCCCGCAAGCCATCGATCACATATTGCGCGGCCAGTGCGGCCAGCAGCACCCCGAGTAGACGGGTGATCACCGCCTCTACCCGCGATCCGAGCAGCTTCATCAGCGGACCGGCTGCAACCAGCGCCAGCAGGGTCAGCACCATGACCGCGCCAAGTGCCCCCAGCACGACGAGGGTTTCCTGCGTGCCCCTGGCCCGCGCGGTCAGCAGCATGATCGTGGCGATCGAACCGGGCCCGGCGATCATCGGCATGGCCATCGGGAAGACGGAGACATCCTCGATCTCGGGCGTGGCCTTGACCTTTTCTGCCCGCTCCTCACGCCGTTGGGTGCGCTTTTCGAACACCATGTCCAGCGCGATCAGGAAAAGCATGATCCCGCCGGCGATGCGGAAGGAATTAAGCTCGATATGCAGCGCGCCCAGCAGGTCCTCGCCAAACACGGCGAAGACCAGCAAGATCAGCGTGGCGATGAAGCAGGCCCGCAGCGCCATTGTCCGCGCCTGGGCATGGCTCGCCCCGCTGGTCAGCCCGGCATAGATCGGGGCGCACCCCGGAGGATCGATCACCACAAACAGCGCGATAAAGGCCGAGAGGAACAGTTCGAGCATGGCCTAGCGCACCACTACAGGGTCCGGAACGGTCTGGTCCAGCACGGTTTCGAAGCTCGTCCCGTTCCACAGCGATACGCGCACCGTGCGGCCACCCAGGCGGCCAACGCCAGTGCCCCACTGCAAGGTGCTATCAGCCGAGGTGCCGGTCTGCCAGTCGCTATCCGCCACTGCGACCAACGACGCCTGGGCAGGGCGGACCTTGCATTCGGCAACGCGCGCGGCGATCATTTCCGGCGCAGCGACCGCTCCGTCCGAGGTCAGGCTCATATCAGCGATCCACTTGAGCGCGCCGTTCTTCTGCCTTTGCCAAATCGTCGCGAAGGTGCCGCTCGCATTAGGGCTTTGCCAGCCGCCGCGCGTCACCGCGTAGGAACCGTCGCAGCTCGACCACACGGCGTAGGGTTGCCAGGTTACGGCAACGGCAGGATCGGCGCGGCCTTTCAGCCAATCTACCGCCTTGACCCGCTGCGGCACGAACATCTCCGCACCCTCGGCCGCGGTAGCGCGGAAGGCAGCCCACTGGCCTTTCTCCTGCGCGAGCCGCGCAAAGGCGAGTTCGGCCGCGATCACTTCGCTGGGATTGGCGACGGGCTTCAACGGCGGGCCATAACGCGGCCGACTTGGCCCGGAGGCGCAGGCGGCGAGAGTGAGCG
>JBEGJL010000135.1:0-5702 GCA_041184605.1 Pseudomonadota bacterium | reverse complement strand
AAATCATCCCGATGACGGCAATCGCACCGGACATCCTGACCCTGGCCGTGCTGGCCGCGTCCGGCGTGGCGGGCTGATGGTTGCATCTGCCGCGCCGGGGGTGGTCCACTCACCCCCAGGCGCGGTAGACGCCATAGCTGCTGGTCAGGGTCAGGACGATTCCGACCAGGATCAGCATGGTTTTCGGCGGGAAATGCTTTGCTGCCCAGGCGCCCAGCGGGGCGTCCGCGACGCCGCCGATCAGCAGGCCCAGCGTGGCCCCCGCCACATCGGCGAAGCCAAGGTGATAAATGAAGGTGGCGCTGATTGTTAGCGTCAGGAAGAACTCGACCGTATTGACCGTGCCGACCACCTTGCGCGGATCGGCGCCTTGGATCAGCAGGTTCGAGGTCACGACCGGTCCCCACCCGCCACCGCCAGCTGCATCAAGGAAGCCGCCGACCAGGCCAAGTGGCGCGACCAGCCCGGCTTCGCGCAGTTTTGGCGGATAGAACAGACCGCGAGCCAGCAGGTAGAGGCCGATCCCGGCAAGGTACGCCAAGACGAATGGCTTGACCACGTTGGCATCGAGCGAGGTCAGGACATAGGCCCCGGCAACGCCGCCCAGAACACCAGGAACCAGCAGCCGAAAGAACAACGCCTTGTCGACATTGCCGTGCAGCAAGTGGCTGATGCCCGACGTCGCGGTGGTGAAGCATTCAACCACATGGACCCGCTGCGAAGCCATGGCTGGTGGGACGCCCAGTACGCCGACCAGCAGGGTGTTTGAGATCACACCAAAGGCCATGCCAAGCGCGCCATCGACCAACTGGGCGGCAAATCCGACTCCGATAAATGGGAGCAGGTAGGCAAGATCAATTGCGCCAAGGTCCATGACCGACTCCGCTTGTGGCTTTTGTCGATCAAAAAACTAGAGTTAACCAAGCCTCGGCGCCAGAAAGTTTTTTACGCTAGCGCCGAAGCGAAATTATCCTGCGGCAGCCGGTTGGTCAGGCCTGTCAGGCCCGGCGGCGATAGCGGAAGTACCAGACTTCATGACCATAAACGGTCCGCGCCTTGTGCTCATAGCGGGTTTCAGGCCAGCCGCCCGGCCGCTGCTGAAAGTCCTGCGGTTTATCGATCAGCCAATCAAACTGGTCAGTATGCCGACGCATGACCATCAATGCATGGCGAACGTAGATGGGGTGATCCGTACCAAACCGGAATTCACCACCGGGACGGAGCTTGGCAGCGAAGAGGTCAACTGGTCCGTCGTTCATCATCCTGCGCTTGGCATGGCGAGCCTTGGGCCAGGGATCGGGATGCAGCAAGTAAAGGAATGAGAGCGATCCATCTGGGATACGCCGCAGCACCTCCAATGCATCACCGTGGTGGATCCGGACGTTGCCAAGCGGCGGATGGGCCCCGTGATCGCCCGAGACGTGGACCAAGGCCTGGGCCACCCCGTTGATGAATGGCTCAGCACCGATAAAACCGTGATCGGGCAACATATCGGCCCGTGCCGCCATATGTTCCCCGCCACCAAAGCCGATCTCGAAATGGAGCGGACAGTCCTGCCCGAACAGCCGCTCCGCCGTCACCGGGCCTTCCAACGGCACAGCTATCTGCGGGAGCAATTGATCAACCAGGTCCTGCTGCCCTGCGCGCAACGGCTTGCCCTTGGAACGGCCGTAAAGACGGTTGATCGTGGTTGGATCGCCGGGTTTGTGCGCTGTCATGGAGCGCGCGCTTAGCGGCTGTCCCGGCTCGTCGCAACGAAAACGGCCCGCTTCGCAAGGAGACGGGCCGTTTCGAGCACGGGGAACCGGGCTTGTTTAGGCGGCGACCGCCTCTTCGCCCGGATCGCGCAGCACATAGCCGCGGCCCCAGACAGTTTCGATGTAGTTTTCCCCACCGCAAGCATGGGCCAGCTTCTTGCGCAGCTTGCAGATGAACACATCGATGATCTTGAGTTCGGGCTCATCCATCCCGCCATACAGGTGGTTGAGGAACATTTCTTTGGTCAGCGTCGTGCCCTTGCGCAGCGAGAGCAGTTCAAGCATCGCATATTCCTTGCCGGTCAGATGGACGCGGGCGCCATCGACTTCGACCGTCTTAGCATCCAGGTTAACTGCCAGCTTGCCCGTGCGAATGATCGATTGCGAGTGCCCCTTCGAACGACGCACGACGGCGTGGATACGGGCAACCAGTTCCTCGCGGTGGAACGGCTTGGTGACATAGTCATCAGCGCCGAAACCGAACGAGCGGACCTTCGAATCCATTTCCGAAATGCCCGAAAGGATCAGGACCGGGGTCTGGACCTTGGCGACGCGCAGCTTCTTCAACACATCATACCCGTGCATGTCGGGCAGGTTCAGGTCGAGGAGGATAATGTCGTAATCGTAGAGCTTGCCCAGGTCCAAGCCCTCTTCGCCCAGGTCGGTCGAATAGACATTGAAACCTTCGGTGGTGAGCATCAATTCGATAGCCCGCGCCGTAGTTGGCTCGTCCTCGATCAGCAGTACGCGCATGGGTGGTCCCCCCTTTGCCCCGTGGTCGGCAATGACCCCTTCAGCAGGGTCAGTACCTGTCATTAACCATATGACTAATGAAGAGGAAAGGTTAATTTGTCGTAAATGGCAGAAATCAGGCCATTTGCGTAGCAAGAGTGCGATTTGGGGCAACCCTTAGACGGCCCAAAACCACGTCTATACACTTACGAATAACCCGAATAATCCGAGACTTGCGGCGATTGGGCATCAATCAGAAAAGGGCTCGTCACTCGCATCACGCGCTACCGGATCGAGACCGATTTGGGCCTGCAGATGCCTACTTCGGCAGCATCGCAAGCGGGAGGAGTGGGTGGACGTTCCATGGATTTGGCGTGAAGCCGGTCGCCTTCCCGCCAACCAGCGACCAGCGGATTGGTACCCCTAGCGGGATATAGCCGTTAGCTATGGTCAGCTGTGCCTCCGCCTGGGCGAACAGATCTGCGCGCTTGGCCGGATCAGACTCAACAAGGGCAAGGCCCGTAAGGCGATCTGCGCTGGCACTGCATACGGGCCGGGCGGCGGCGCAACTCAACTGGTTCAGGAACCAGCTGGCCCGCGCATAGCGAGCGGTCGTGTCGACCAGACGAAGGTCGGCGGAAGCATTTTCCCGCACCTGCACCGCTTCCACTCCGATCGCCCTGAAGTCCTCTGCAAGCCGCGCAAACAGAAGATCGCTTCCCGGCCCGCTAGGCAAAGCAATGCGGATACGCGGAGCCGTGCGGTCGCCGGTCCATCGCGTAACCCGTCCGGCAGCCACTGTGCGGCGTTCGACAAGAGACTGGCCGATCCAGCGCTCGGCAACGGTGCCATTGTCATCACCCGCGCCGGGGTTGACGATCCTCGTCGTGGCAGTCCAGCCGCCAACATTCAGTGCGGCGGCCAGAGCTTCGCGATCAATCGCCATGGCCAGCGCCTCACGCCGCTCTGGGGCCGCCAGGAAGCCCTGTGGATTGACCACTACAAGCCCAAACAGGCCAGCCACAGGATCGAGACGGATCGCCCCGCGGGATACGCCAATGGCATCCAGTCTTGGAAAATCCGCCAGCCGCCCGCCAAGCACGATGTCAGCCTTGCCGGTATTGAACCTTTCGATCGCCCGCGGCGCGGGCAGGGCGATCAGACGCAGCTTGCGGCTCCGTTCGGCCCAGTCTTCGACCTGCGGCATGCCGCGATCTTCGGGGGCGATCGGCTTCAGCAATAGCGCCCGCTTTTCCCGCGTCTGACGCATGGGCCCGGCCCCGCGCCCCTTGCGCAGCAGGCCAAGCTCGGGCTGGGCCAGCAATTGCAGGAAATCGGGCTGGGGCTGACGCAAGCGGATCTCCACAACCCGCCCGGCCATGGCGCGCACTTCATCAATTGTGGACAGGTCAGTGCCCAGCGGCGTGCCACGAACGTTGCCAATTGCCTGCAACAGGGCAGTGCGCGCGGAATCCCCGGTTAGCGGGCTTTTGTCGGGCCAGGCCCCGTCACGCAGACGGAAGATATAGCTGAGTCCGTCGTCGGTCACGATCCAGCGATCGGCCAACGCGGGGATGACCCGCCCCTGTTCATCAAAACCCACAAGCCCCTCGGCCGTGGCCGAACGCACCAGTTGTGCCGCCAGCGGGAGCCGTGGGCCGGTAACATAGGACGAATCTGGATCACCAATGACGGCAACTTCGACCGCGCGATCGGCCGCATTGTCGCAGCCAACCACCAATAGGGCGAGGATGGGTCCGACAAGGCTGGCTATCAGACGGCGAGACATCGTGTCCCGCACCTAACCTATTATCGATTGCACAAACAGCGCCTATTCGTGTTGCCGCCGGAAAACCTCAGATCTTGCGCAGCTGGCTCTGATCGACGGCTACCAAAGGGGTGCGGACATGGCGGGGCGGGCTCTCGCCGTGGGTCACCGGGGCCCGGGCGAGCTTGGGATCGATCTCTTCGCGGAACGCCACGCCGCAGCGGTTTTCCTGCACCCAAGCCACAGTGCCTTCGACCCAGCCAATATTGCGCAACTGGATCCAGACCAGCGCACCGCGCTGCACGACCGGGCCGCCATCGGCCATCAAGCCGCCGGCCGAGACATTGCGCACGCGGATCCGATGGTCTCCGCCAATGCCGTCGATGCGCATGTCAGCCAAAAGAAAGAGGCTGTCGCGCACGATTTGCCTATGCTCGTTTCCGCCCATAGCCGTAACCATAGTTCCACCAGAAGCCTAACCGGAGCGACCCGCCAGCCCTGATTAGCTGGAGCCGGATGGCGGATAGCTAAACAGGAACGGCAAAGAAGCGGTTAACGCGGCGGCAGAGCGGCTTGGCGGTCAATCATCGCGCGAGATTTTTTCGCGGCGCTCGTGTGCTTCCTGGGCTTCAACCGTCATGGTCGCAATCGGGCGGGCCGACAGGCGGCCGAGGCCGATCGGCTCCCCAGTCACCTCGCAATAGCCATATTCACCCTCTTCAATCCGGCGTAGTGCCGAATCGATCTTGGCGATCAGCTTGCGCTGGCGATCACGGGTGCGCAGTTCGATGCCCCAGTCGGTCTCGCTAGAGGCGCGATCATTCAGGTCGGGTTCGCGGATCGGGCCGTCCTGGAGCTGCTGGAGCGTATCCTGCGCCGCCGAAAGGATCAGCTTCTTCCATTCAAGCAGCAGCCGCCGGTAATAGTCGAGCTGGGCTTCGCACATGTATTCTTCTGTGTCGCTGGGCATGTAATCGCCCGCGATGGCCCGCTTGGCCTTGGCAAGAACGTCAATTTCATCGCCGAGAATCGTCGCCATAAACTCTCCACTAGCCACCAGCCGAACCCAGCGAGGTCCCCGCCGCCCCGGGTTTTCCCGTGGGCAACCGACGCCGGCGTGTGCCGGGCCTATAGTGGCGGCCATGATCCCGCACAAGCAGCAAAGCAGACCCAGGTTTGCGCAAGAAGCGGTCAACGGAGCCCCGCCGCTCACCTGCCATCCCGGTGTCGGCAAAAAGACTTTCTCGGTCGTTAACCTTTTGTTGACCACGATCCGCAAGAGTTGCCGGGTCAGCCGGAGCTATTGTCCGGCGCAAAACAGGGGTCAACGAGATGAGCGCCAACTGGATTCACGCCGCTGCCTTCGGGACAGCCGAAACTGTTGAAAGTACGAACGAGGACCTGCTGGTGGCAAGCTGCCTTGCGGCGGCTGCTCAGGGCGATGT
>JBEGJL010000134.1:0-16362 GCA_041184605.1 Pseudomonadota bacterium | reverse complement strand
AACCGTCATCTTCTGGCTGCCGCAATGAGTCCTGAGCCTAAGTTGCCCGCCCGAGCCAGACCCGCCGACTTGGACGCTCAAAGTGGGAACCCGGCTGGATAGATCCGCAACCTGTTTGACCCCGAAGGTTTCCAGTGTGTCCTTCGTTACCGCCGTAACGGTGACAGGCACTTCCTGGAGGGTTTCAGTCTGCTTGCGCGCCGTCACGGTTATGACGTTTTCGTCCGAATCGTCGCTGGCTGCTTCCTGGGCGCAGGCTATCCCCGGTACCGACAGTGAAACGAGCGCCGAGCTGACCAACAATGCAGCGCGAAGCGGTGAAGCCATCTTCCCGAAGTTCATTCGCTCTCTCCCCAAGCGTGGACAATAAATATCGCGCTGTATTTCAAGCGGTTTTTATCCAAAATTTCGAACTTTAGGCTAGGTTGAAGGCCGCGAACATCAACTATCAAAAAGACTGACACCCGCCTGGATCACGCTCGATTGGTCGAGCCTGCCAATCATCTGCGGCCCGATTATCGACTCCTCGGCGCCTCTTCGCTGTCCAGCCATTTGTTCAGCGTTTCGTGGAAGTGACGGATCTTGCTTTCCTGATAGCTCGCGAAAATCACCTTGCCCTTGGGGTGGCTGTGCAGGCCCTTTTGCACCGCACGGTGATTGAGCCCGTCCTGGTTGAAGATCTTGTTGAGATAGCCGCCGAACTCGGTTGCGAGCGTGTAGTCGTCGTCGAGATCGAGGAACGTGCATTTGGCCGGCGGCGGGCGATCCTGGCCGTCGGGTACCGGGACCATGTACATCACCTCATGCAGCGACTGCTCGGGATTGTTTCCGTCAGGGCGGAAGCGATAGAAGATCGAGTTGAAATCGGCCCAGGGGTGAAGGTTGGGAAAGACACTGTAGAAGATCGCATCGATCATGTCGGCATCGCTCACCTTGTCGATCGCGTCGCCCCATTGCTCGCGCATCGCATCGCGCCGGGTGGATGCCAGTTCTTCTCGAAAGGCCTGCGGTGAAGTGTCCGCAAATTTGGAGGGAGTGTCCTCCTCGCCCAGAGGAATCTTGCCGCCGATCCAGTTGCACAGGTGCGGATCGGCCGACTGCACCTCGCCATCGATGTGATTGCCCTCGGCATCGAAAATGCCGTTCATGCCGTTCGGCAGGGTCACCTCGACCCTGTTTTCCGCAAGTCGCCTAAACACATGCTGGCTGATCGGGTGTTTGAAGCTGGTGTAGGCCTTGCCTTCGGGAAAGGCACTCTGATCGGGCACGGCCAGCCCGGTGTGCTGACTCGGCGGACCCGAGGCCGACATCGCACGGGTGATATTTGGCCAGACGTCGTATTTCGAGCTGGTGTCCGAGAAATTCGGCAACAGTTCCGGATGGGTTCCGACCACGTGGTAGGATTCCATGAAGGCTTCCTGGGCCACCTTCCAGTTGCAGGGCAGTCGCTTGACCATATGTGCGGCCTTGTAGCGTTTCGAAAACGGCCGCGAGAAATGACGATCGATATCGCCGAGGAAGTCTTCGAGCGGTTCGCAATCCGGATCGGGGTTGATGAACACAAACCCGCCCCAATGCCCGACCCGCACCGCCGGCAGCGAATATTCCTCTTCGGTCACGCTCGGGAAGTCCCAGTGGCAGGGTACTTCCTTGAGCCGTCCATCGAGATGCCACGACCAGCCATGAAACGGGCAGCGCAGCACCTTGAGGCCTTTGCGGTGATTGTCGCAAAGAGAGCGTCCGCGGTGCAGGCAGGCATTGGGGAAAGCCTTCACTTCATTCGCGCTAGCCCGGACGATGATGAAGGACAGCCCGGCGATGTCGTAAACATGGGTATCGCCGACATTGGGGATGTCATCCTCGTGGCAGGCCATTTGCCAAACCCGCTTCCATACTTTTTCGACCTCGCGGTCATGCTCCTCGCGCGAATAGTAACGGTGCGTGGCCACTTTGGTGACGCCAGCTGGCATCGGCGATTCCTCAAGATAGACCGCCGGTGGGGCCACCCGGTCACCCTTGATCACATCGATGTAGGAAATTCCGTCTGATCGATCATGCCCGGTTTTCGTTTCAACCATCTGCTGGCTCCCATTCCTTCATGCCAGCCTAACCGCAGCGCAGGCCTGCGCCATTGGCCATTTTGAGGGGGAGAAGATCAGGCAGCTCGGCGATCAGGCTCCGCTACGATCTGCCGCGCGGTCCACATATAGAGCAAGGCTCCGGGCAAGCCGAAGCCGATGCTGACTGCCATGACCGCGAAGGGCAACGAATGGGTGCCGATCGTTGGAGCCAATCTGGTGCTGGTGAGACCGATCAGAAAGCTCCCCAAGGCTTGGCCGATCAGGTTGTTGAACAGCAAGGCCACCGCCAGAGCCATCGCCCGCTGGTCTGGCTTCACTGCCAGTTGCAGCAACGAGAGCGTGGGCGGCTGGGCGATCAGGAAGATCAGGTAGCCGCATGAGAAAATCCCGAGAAACCACCAGAAACTGGTGCTGGCCAGGCACAGATAATAGACCGGGAGACACAGCAGCGTTGCCGCCGCCGGCAGCCAGGCCCGCCATTTGGGATTACGCCCGGCCAGGAAATCGGTCAGGTAGCCGCCCAGGATCGGGCCGGGAATCCCGCCCAGCAGAAAAGCCAGACCGAGATAGAACCCGACTTCACCCTTCGAGACGGGGAAATTGCGCAGGATGATCGATGCCAGCCAGGTGGCGAAAGCATAGCCAATCACGATCATGCAAGCGTAGGCCAAGGTCACCCCGACATAGAGCCGGTTACCAAGCAATTCGCCAACGGTTGCCAGCCACGATCTGAGGCCCGCCCCCAAGGTTTCGCTCTTGAGCGCGGGCACGGCCTCGAAATGATACCGACCGCGCTCGGGCTCCCTGACAGTGAACATGACCAGCAGCGCGAAGAGAACGCCCGGCACCCCCAGCATCACAAAGGCCATGCGCCAGCCGAGCAACTCGGCAAAATAGCCCCCAACCATCAGCCCGGCGGCGGTTCCGACCGTCGAACCCAGCGCATAGAAACCGACCGCCCGGCCCAGTTCGTGACGGCGGAAGTAGTCGGAAAGCAGCGACATGCCCGCCGGGCCGCTGCCGGATTCGCCGATTCCCACCCCCATCCGGGCGATGAACAAAGACCAGAACCCCACCGCCGCGCCGCACAGCGCGGTCATCAGGCTCCAGGCCGCGATCGACAGCGCGACGATCGTCTTGCGGTTCTTGCGATCGGCCAGCCAGGCGATCGGGATCCCGAAAGTGATATAAAATACGGTAAAGGCAAGACCGGTGATCAGCCCGATCTGCGTGTCGCTAAGCGCGAAGGCCTTCTTGATATCTTCGAGCAGGATCGACAGGATAAGCCGGTCGGCGATGTTGAGCACGCTGGCCACAGTCAGCGCGGCGAGCACGTAATTGCGATAGTGGCGATGCTCGCCCATTGCTGCATGCTCCTCGGCCCGATTGCTGTTGCTAGGCCCAATCCCGGATTCCCCGAACTAGCACTTTCAAGCGGTGTCGCGATGCCGATTTGTTGCCAAGATGGTCAAATCTCGCGGCTCCGTTGCCACGAACCCGCATTGACCGGCTGACCGAACTCAGGATGTTTTTATGGCCCACGCACTTCAGCCTATCGCCCCGGACCTGTGGACCAACGGCCCCAAACCGCATTTGGTCGGCGGCCGTCTGCCAAGCGGGAAAGTTGTTTTTCCCTTTCCCCAGGGCGACGCGGCGGTTGGAGTTGAGCCCTATGCCCTGTCGCGCAGCGGCACACTGTGGTCGTGGACCAGCCAGGAGTTCAAGCCCAAGGAACCCTATGACGGTCCGGAAGAGTTCACGCCCTTCCTGCTGGGCTACATCGAATTGCCTGGCGAAGTGATCGTCGAGGCCCGGATCGTCGAGGCCGAACTCGAGGACCTGCGACTGGGCATGCCGATGGAATTCGTCATCGCCCCGTTCGATGAAACCCGTTCAACCTATGCCTTTCGCCCGGAGAAGAAGTGATGCGTGACGTCTATATCATCGGCGCCGGGATTCATCCCTTTGGCCGCACCGAAGGCCGTACGGGCCGCGACCAGGGAGTCTTCGCGGTCCGCCAGGCGATGGCCGATTCCGGGCTTGAGTGGAGCGATGTCGAATGCGCCTATGGCGGTTCGGCCGCGGCCGGCAATGCCGACATTATGGTCAACGAGCTGGGTTTAACCGGCCTGCCTTTCATCAACGTCAGCAACGGCTGCGCCACCGGCGGCAGCGCCCTGGCCTCGGCGCGCAATGCCATTGCCGCAGGTGAATTCGACATCGCCTTGGCAGTCGGCTTCGACAAGCATCCCCGAGGTGCCTTCAATGCCGATCCCAAGGCATACGGCTTGCCCGAATGGTACGGGCAGACCGGCATGATGCTGACCACCCAGTTCTTCGCGCTCAAGATCCAGCGCTACATGCAGCTTTACGGGATCAGCCGTGAGACGCTGGGCCGGGTGGCCGAAAAAGCCTATCGCAATGGCGTGCATGCCGACCATGCCTGGCGGCGTTCCGAGATCGATCTTGAGACCATCCTCAATTCGCAAATGGTCAACGATCCGCTGACCAAATACATGTTCTGCGCGCCAGCCGAAGGCGCGGTGGCATTGATCTTGGCGAGTGAGAAGAAGGTCAAAGAGCTGGGCGCCGATGCCGTGAAGATCGCCAGCGTCGCGGTGCGCACACGCCCGCCCGGATCGTTCGAAGTCTTTGCCCCCGCAGTCGATATCGACAACGGCGGCAAGCCGACCATCCTTGCCTCGAAGGCCGCTTTCGAGCTCGCCGGGATCGGCCCCGAAGACATCGATGTTGCCCAGCTGCAGGACACCGAGAGCGGGGCCGAGATCATGCACATGGCCGAGAACGGCTTCTGCGCCGACGGCGATCAGGAACAGTGGCTGCGCGAAGGCAGGACCGAAATCGGCGGCAAACTGCCGGTCAACACAGACGGCGGCTGTCTGGCTTGCGGTGAGCCGATCGGCGCCTCGGGCCTGCGGCAGGTCTACGAAAACACCGTGCAACTGCGCGGACGCGGTGGCGGGCGGCAAGTGCCGGGTTCGCCCAAGACCGCCTATAGTCACGTCTATGGTGCCCCGGGCCTGTCCGGCGTCGCGATCCTGGAGCGCTGAGATGGGGCGGATGAGCGGCAAGGTCGCGCTGGTCTCGGGCGGGGCGGAAGGGATTGGCGGCACCCTGGGACGGCTGATCGTGGCTGAGGGCGGCAGTGTGATGCTCGCCGATCTTCAGCTCGACAAGGCCCAGGCGCTCGCCGCCGAGCTCGGCCCCGATGCCGATGCTGTCCAGCTCGACGTGCGTGATCTGGCGCAATGGGAGGCCGCCGTTGCGGCCACGGTCAAGCGCTTCGGCAAGCTGACCTCGCTTTGCAATATCGCTGGAATCTCTGAGCCCGGAAATACAGTCGATGTCGATCTCGACAGCTGGCACCGCCACATCGACATCAACCTGACCGGGACCTTCTATGGCTGCCGCGCGGCGATCCCGGCGCTGGAGGCCTCGGGCGAGGTGGCGACGATCGTCAACGTCGGCTCGATGCTGGCCCACCGTGCCAGTGGCAACATGGCGGCCTATTGCGCTTCGAAGGCCGGAGTGACCCATCTGACACGTTCTGTCGCGCTGGATTGCGCCGCGCGCGGCCTGCCAATCCGAGCCAACACCGTTCACCCCGGCGCGATCCGCACCCCGATGTATGAGCGGTATGTTCAGGCTGGCGGGCCTGAGATGGTCGATACGATCGAAGCGGCGATGGCGTCGGCGCACCCGATGGGTCGGGTTGGCACTCCTGAAGAAGTGGCCAAGGCGATCCTGTTCCTCTCCTGCGAGGATTCAAGCTTCACCAGCGGCACCGATCTCAACATCGATGGGGCCAGCGCGATCCGCGAATAGGCCCCAAGAACAACCGAAAGGAGCAAGCATGGCACTGGTATCGGTAGTAGGGGCAACCGGGCGCCAGGGCCTTGCCCAGATTCGCCAGCTGGTCGCCGCCGGTCACAAGGTCCGCGCGCTTTCCCGCAATGAGAACCCCGATCTGGGCCCAACCAATGCCGATATCGAGACCAGAGTGCTCGATCTCTACGATCCCGCGACTTTCATTCCCGCGCTCGAAGGTTCGGACGCGGTGTTCTACAACCACCCGTTGCAATTGCGCGATGCCCGCGCCGAGCTGGCTGGCGCAATCGGCCAGGCGGCCAAGGCGGTTGATGCCAAACGCTTCGTCTGGAACACTTCGAGCTGGATCCCGGACAAGCCCGGCGATCCTTTCACTTACGCGGGCAACACCGCCGGGATCAATGCGCTGTGGCGTTCCGGAGTTCCCGCAACGGTATTCGGCTCGGTTCTGTTCATGGACAACCTGCTGACCAATTGGGCGCGGCCGTTCATCGTCAACGAGAACCGCTATGTCTATCCGCACAAACCGACGCTGGAGGCCAACTGGATCAGCCTCGACGATGTCGGCAAGATCATGGTTGCGGCGCTCGAACGGCCCGATCTGGAAGGTGCCTGGATGAACATCGGCGGGCCCGAACGGCTCAAGCCGCCGCAAGTCGCCGCAATCCTGTCCGAACATTTCGGGCGCGAGATCAAGTACGATCCCTGCACCCCCGAGGAGTTCGGCGACTACCTCGTCGCGGCACTGGGGGATTCGATGCCCGAAGAGCAGCGCGCACCCTATTCAGCCGGCATCGCCGCCTTCTATCGCTACAACAACGAAGCCCCGACCCGGCCCTTCGAGGTCAACACCGACTACATGCAGGAACGCCTGCCCGAGATCCAGCTGGAGACTCTGCGCGATTGGGTTAAACGCCAGGACTGGTCGGACACTGCCCACCGGCCTTCGGGAGGGTAATGCAGCCCGCCCCGGTCGGAGAGGAAGCGGTATCCATGAGAATGCTCGAAGGCATCCGGATCGTCGATCTGACCACGGTCATTTTCGGCCCCTATGCCACCCAGATGCTGGCCGACCTCGGGGCCGAGGTGATCAAGGTCGAAGCGCCGGGCGGCGACGTCTCACGCTATCTCGGCCGTTCGGCGAAGACGCCGGGATCGGGCTCGACCCACCTGACGGTCAACCGCGGCAAGAAGTCGGTGGTGCTCGACCTCAAACAGCCAGACGACGCGAAGGTCCTTGCCAACCTGATCAAGACCGCCGACGTGGTGGTCCATAATGTCCGGGCCAAGGCCATCGAGCGGCTCGGCTTTGGTTATGCCGAGTGCCGGGCGCTCAAGGAGGACATCATCTATCTCCACTGCGCCGGCTTCGGGCAGGATGGGCCCTATGCCGACTATCCCGCCTATGACGACGTTATCCAGGCCGGTTCGGGCATCTGCTCGCTCGCCAGCCGGGTCGATGGCAACCCGCAGCCGCGCTATGTCGCTTCGGTGATCGCCGACAAGGTCTCGGGCCACTACTGCGCCCAGGCGATCCTCGTCGCGCTGATCCACCGCTTGCGCACCGGCGAGGGGCAGCAGGTCGAAGTGCCGATGTTCGAGGCCTTCACCAACTTCGTGCTCGAGGAACACCTGCAGGACGCGACCACGATCCCGCCGCTCGGCCCGATCTGCTATCCGCGCCAGATCGATCCGGCGCGCCAGCCGTTCCCGACCCAGGACGGCTACCTCAGCATCATCCCCTATACCGACGCCAAGATGGTCGAGCTGTTCGACCTGCTCGGCGCGCCTGGCCTGCTTGCGAAGGAAGGCCTCGACAGCCAGCCGGCCCGGGCGGCGGCCCCGACCCGGCTTTACGAACTGATCGCCGCCCTCACCCCTGCCCGGACCACCCAGCAATGGCTCGATGTGCTGACCCCGGCCCAGTTCCCCGCGATCCCGGCCTATGACATCGCCGATGTCTTCACCGATCCGCACTTCCTCGCGACCGGCTTCTTCCGCGAGGTCGAGCATCCCAGCGAAGGCCGCTACCGGCAGATGCAGCCCCCGCTGCGCTTCAGCGCCGACCCGGACCGCAAGATCGGCCACGCCCCCAACCTCGATGCCGACGGCCCTGCGATCCGGGCCGAGTTTGGTGGGTGAGCGAGCCATGTCCAGCGGATCCAAAACCTGCCTGATCACCGGTGTCGGTCCGGGAACCGGTGCGGCTTTGGCCGAGCGCTTTGCCGCGGGCGGATACCGCGTGGCCATGCTGGCCCGCAGCGCCGAACGCCTCGCCGGGCTCGAGGCCCGGATCGAAGGCGCCCAGGGCTTCGTCTGCGACGTGGCCGACAGCGAGGCCCTTGCGGGCACATATGCCGAGGTCACCGCGGCGATGGGCGCGCCCGACATGGTGATCCACAATGCGGTGCGCGGCACCCGCGGTGACTATCTGGCGGTCGACCCGGCCGATCTGGAGCGCAACTTCCAGATCAACGTGATGGCGCTGCTCCACCTCGCCCGCCTGGCGGTTCCGGCGATGGTCGCCAGGGGCGGTGGCGTGGTGCTCGCCACCGGCAACACCGCGGCCTATCGCGGCAAGGCCCATTTCGCCGCTTTCGCGCCGACCAAGGCCGCCCAGCGGATCCTGATCGAGACCATTGCCCGCAAGTCCGGCCCGGACGGAATCCACGCTGCCCTGATCGCGATCGACGCGGTGATCGACGTGCCCTGGACCCGCGAGGCCTTCGCCGACAAGAGCGACGACTTCTTCAGCAAGCCCGGCGATATCGCCGAAGTCTGCTGGCAGGTCGCCCACCAGCCACGCAGTGCCTGGTGTTCGGAAGTGATGATCCGCCCGTTTGGCGAGACTTGGTGAGCAGCCCTAGATCGAACTCCCCCCATCGACTCGGAACTCGGCCCCGGTGGTGAAGCCGGATTCGTCCGAGCCGAGATAGACCGCCATCGCCGCGATCTCCTCCGGCCGGCCGATCCGCCCGATCGGGTGGTTGGCGACCCAGCCGGCATAGATCTCGTCGGGATTGGGCACCTGGGCCAATACCTTGTCGAGGATCGGGGTGTGGATCACCCCCGGATGGATCGAATTGCAGCGGATCCCATAGCCTTTGACCGCACAATGCATCGCCACCGATTTGGTCATATGGGTCACCGCCGCCTTGGCGCCGTTGTAGGCGACCAGATCGGCCTGCGCGCGCACCCCGCACAGCGAGGACATGTTGATGATCGAGCCGCCGCGCTCTTTCATCTTGGCGACCGCATATTTGCAGCCCAGGAACACCCCGACCACATCGACTTCGAACTCGTGCCGGAACTGCTCGAGCGTGACGTCCTCGATCGAACCGTGGGTGGTGATCCCGGCATTGTTGACCACGATGTCGATCGGCCCGGCCTGGTCCATCACCCGCTTCCAGTCGTCCTCCGAAGAGACATCGAGCGGCGCAAAGCTCGCCGCATTGCCCAGCTCGCGGGCCAAGGCCTGGCCGTTTTCGGCATCGATATCGGCGACGATCACACTCGCCCCCTCGGCCACAAAGCGCCGCGCCATTTCATTGCCCAAGCCCGACGATCCGCCGGTGATCAGGGCCGTCTTTCCCGCCAATCGCATTTTTTGCTCTCCCGTTGAGTTCCTGATTGAAAATGGATCTGCTCAAGTCACCGGATCGACCCGCTCCCAGTCATGCACCGCATCGCGCTGCACGATCAGCCATTGTCCGCCGCGCAGCTCCAGCCGGTCGCGGTAGCGGCCTGCTACGATCCAGTCGGTCTCTTTGCCCCCAGTTGGCACCGGGGTGCCTTCCAGATGCCCGGCCTCGATCCGATGGTAGGCGATGAAATTGGCCTCGCTCGTGGCGGTCTGGAAGTCTTGGGCGAGCTCGATCCGGACATTGCCGATGGTGTGGTGGGTAACAGGGATCGTGCCCAGCACCGCGCTGGCGAAAGCCACGAATTCGTCGGCTGAACCTGTAAATCCCCCGTGGCGGTGGCGGTGGTCCTGGGCGAAGCAGCTGCGGACCAGTGGCCAATCGCGGCGGTCGATGCCCTGGCAATAGCGGTGCAGCAGATCGCGGATCTGCTCGCGCGCCCAGAGCTGCTCGGTGATCTCGGCCATGGGCTCTCCCTCATTTTGCTAGTCGGGCCTGTCTAGCATCGCGGGCCGTTTGGTGGGAACTTGCCATTAGTGAGAGGAGCGGGCGGCGTGAGCAGACTGGCCGGCAGACTGGCGGGCAAAGTGGCGATCATCACCGGCGCGGCCAAGGGGCTGGGCGAGGCCGATGCGCGGCTGTTCGTGCGCGAGGGCGCGCGGGTGGTGCTGAGCGATCTGGACCAGGCGGCGGGCGAGCGACTGGCGGAGGAGCTGGGGCCCATGGCCGAGTTTCGCCTGCACGATGTCCGTGTCGAGGCCGAATGGGCGGCGCTGATCGCCGATGTCTTGGCTCGGCACGGGCGGCTCGACGTGCTGGTCAACAATGCCGGGGTGGTCGAGCTCGGCACCATCGAGACCCAGAGCGAGGCCGACTATCGCAAGATCATGGCGGTCAGCGCCGACGGGGCGTTCTTCGGCTGCAAGCACGCGGTGCCGGCGATGAAGGCGGGCGGCGGCGGCTCGATCGTCAACATGGCCTCGATCGCCTCGGTCCAGGGCGAGCCCAACGTGGTCGGCTATGCCATGGCCAAGGGCGCGGTCGAAAGCCTGACCCGCAGCGTCGCGGTGCACTGCGCCAAGAACGGCTACAACGTGCGCTGCAATTCGGTTCATCCGGCCGGGATCCTGACCCCGATGGTCACTGAATTTGTTGCCAAGGTCGCCGCCTCGGGGCTGCGGCCGGCCGGTGAGGCCCCTCCCCCCAGCAAGCTGGGCGAGCCCGACGATGTCGCGCATACCGTGCTGTTCCTCGCCAGTGACGAGAGCAAATTCATCAACGGCGCAGCGATCCGGGTGGATAATGCCAAGTCGGTGGTTGAGGGCGTGGTGGAGTGACTGCGACCGAGACCGACGTTCTGGTGATCGGCGGCGGCGCGGCCGGATTGAGCGCGGCACTTTCCGCGCATGATGGCGGAGCGCGGGTCTGCGTGATCGAGAAAGGCGCTGCGCTCGGCGGAACTGCGGCAATCTCGGGCGGGGTGGTGTGGATCGCGGACAACCCGCAGATGCGCGCCGCCGGGCTGGCCGACAGCGCCGAGGAAGCTCTGGCCTATTTCAGGTCGCTCGATCATGGCGAGATGGACGGCGCGGTGCTCGAGGCATTCGTGCGCGAGGGGCCGGCGGCGCTGGCCTTTCTTGAGGCGGCCGATTCACTGAAACTCAGCCTGCTGCCGGGCTATCCCGACTATTACCTCGACCGGCCGGGCGCCAAGCCGGAAGGCGGCCGCGCGCTCGACAACGAGCTGTTCGATTTTCGCGAACTGGGCGACTGGGCGGGCAAGGTGTTCAGCGACGGCCCGGTCCAACGGATGATGCTGCGCGAGACGCCCTTGGGCGGCGGCACGGGCATGATCGCGCCAGAGGAGCTGCAACGCCGGACCGAGCTTGACTTGCGCGGGTTTGGCCAGGCCTTGGTCGGGCGGCTGCTGAAGGCCTGTCTGGCGCGAGGGATCGAGCCGCAACTGGGCTGCAGTGCGCGGCGGTTGATCGTCGAGCAAGGCCGTGTTGTGGGGGCCGAGTTCGAGCAAGCCGGTGAGAGCAAGGAGGTCAGGGCCTCGCGCGGGGTAGTGCTCGCTACTGGCGGGTTCGAGTGGAATGAGGCGCTGAAACACGCGTTCCTGCGCGGCCCGCTCGATGCCCCGGCCTCGCCCCCGGGCAATACCGGCGACGGGCTCAGGCTGGCGATGGCGGCGGGGGCCAGCCTGGGCAACATGACCAGCGCCTGGTGGGTCCCGACCCTGCCGCTGCCCGGCGCGGACTGGGCCGACGGCTCCCCCCGGGCGATGCCGGTGCTGATCGAGCGGACCCTGCCGCGTTCGATCATGGTCAACCGCGCGGGGCAACGCTTTTGCAACGAGGCGAACAACTATTCCTCGCTCGCCGGGGCCTTCCACCAGTTCGATCCGGCGACCTTCGATTACCCCAACCTCCCTGCCTTCCTGGTGTTCGACCAGCAATACCGCGCGCGCTATCCGCTTGGGCCGGTGATGCCGGGCATGGACCTGCCGGACTGGGTCGCGCGGGCTGACAGCCTGCCCGCGCTTGCCGAGAAGATCGGGGTCGATGCCGTCGCCCTGGCCGAAACGGTCAAGCGTTTCAACGAACATGCAAACGATGCCCGCGACCCCGATTTCGGACGCGGGGTGAGCAGCTACGACCACTTCTACGGCGACCGCTCGCGTCCCGGCGCGGCGGCGACGCTCGGCCTGCTCGATACTGCGCCCTACTACGCCGTCGAACTCAAGATGGGCGCGCTCGGCACCAATGGCGGCGCGCGGACCAATGCTTCGGCGCAGGTGCTGGACACCGAAGGCGAGCCGATCCCCGGCCTGTTCGGAGCCGGCAATGTGATCAGCTCTCCGACCGGCGCGGTCTATGCCGGCGCAGGTGGAACCCTGGGGCCGGCGCTGACCTTCGGGGTTATCGCCGGGCGCGCCGCAGCGCGGCTCGCCAATCAATAAATGGAGCAGACGAGATGAAACGTATCCTGGTTCTGGGCGCAACTGGCGATCAGGGGCATCCGCTGCTGTTCCGGTTGATGGCAGCTGGCATGACTCCGGTGGCAGCCTTGCGCAATCCCGAGGCCTTGAGCGGAACCGAATTTGGTCATGTCGAAACGGTTACGGCAAACATCTATGACCGGCAGTCGATGATCGAAGCCGCCGAGGGGACCGACGCGATCGCCGCGCACTTGCCGTTCGTGTTCGACCGCGCTTTGGCGAAACAAATGGGCGAGAACATCGCCGGCGCCGCGCGCGCCAATGGCCTGCAAAAGATCGTCTTCCACACCAGCTGCCATGTCGAGGATCACGACATCGGCGATCCCGCGCACGATGGCAGGCGCGAGATCGAAGCCGCGATCGCGGCCAGCGGCTGCGACTATGTGATCCTTGAATCGCGGGTGTTCATGGACAACATGATCCGCAGCTGGAACAAGCCTTCGATCGTCACGAAAGGCGTGTTCGCCTATCCGGCCAAGCCCGACCTCAGGATTTCGTGGATCTGCCTGGATGACGTTGCGGCTTTCATGGTCGAGGCGCTGGAGCGGAGTGACCTGCCGAGCGGGCGCTACAGGATCGGCGGGCCCGAGGCGCTGGTCGGCAACGAGGTGGCTGCCATTCTAAGCGAAGTGGCGGGCAAGACGGTCCGCTTCCAGAGCCTCACACCCGATGAATTCGCCTCGGCGATGAGCCTGCTGGTCACCGGATCGGCTGAGGTTGAGCCGCATTCGATCTATGACGGGATGGCCCGGTTCTACCGCTGGTACAATGCCCAGCCGGTCTCGCCGCTGGTGGTCGATCCGGCGGAAATGGCCCGGCACTTCCGGCATCGCCCGGTGGGCCTTGAGGAGTGGGCCCGCCGCCAGGACTGGAACGACCCGCGCGATCCGGCGCTGGCGACGCGGATGGCGGGCATGGCCTGATAGCCCATCGAATTGGCTAGGTCCGCTAGCGCAGCCCGAACGCTATGACCCGGGCAAACCTTGCAATGGAGTGCTAGCGTGACCCAGACCCGCCAATGGCTGCTCAACGGACATCCGCGCGGTCGTCCGATCGGCGATGACGATCTCAAGCTGGTCACGGTCGACCTGCCCGATCCGGGGCCGGGCGAGATGCTGCTCAAGACGCATTACCTGGGCTTCGACCCGGCACAGAAGGGCTGGATGGAAAACATCGCCGACTATGTCGCGCCGATGGCGATCGGCGATGTCATGCGCGGCTCGGGGATCACGGAAGTGGTGGCGAGCAAGGGCGGCAAGTTCCCGGTCGGGACCATGCTCGCGGGCTCAACCGGGTGGAGCGAATATGTGATCCACAATGGCCACGATCTGACCCCGGCGATGGACGAACTTCCCCCCACAGCGATGCTCTCGATCCTGGGAACCACCGGGGTCACCGCCTATTGCGGGCTGTTCAAGGTCGGCCAGCCGGTTGCGGGCGATGTCGTGTTGGTTTCGGGCGCGGCCGGCGCGACCGGATCGATCGTCGGCCAGCTCGCCAAGATCGCCGGCTGCACGGTGATCGGGATCGCTGGCGGGCCGGAAAAATGTGCCTGGCTGGTCGAACACGCCGGCTATGACCATGCGATCGACTACAAGGCCGGACCGGTCCGCGATGCGATCAAGCAGTTCGCGCCGGGCGGGGTCGATGTGATCTTCGACAATGTCGGCGGCAAGATCCTCAACGACATGCTCAGCCGCATCGCCACCCATGCCCGCGTGGTGATCTGCGGGGGGATCAGCCGTTATGAAAGCGGCACCCTGCCCGCCGGTCCCGAGAACTACTTCAACCTGGTGTTCCGCCGCGCGCGGATGGAAGGCTTCATCGTGCTCGACTGGGCCAGCGAATTCCCCGATATCCGCAAGCGGCTGGTCAAATGGGTGCAACAGGGCAAGCTCACCTATCAGGAAGACGTGCAGCAAGGCTTTGAGAATGCGCCAGCCACGCTGCAGCGCCTGTTTGTCGGCGCGAACAAGGGCAAGCAGCTGCTGAAGTTGTAGGGCGCTTGGCCCTTCGGTAAGCTGCCGCTCCCCTAATCCCGACCATCCTGAGCTTGTCGAAGGACTGCTTTTCCTTCAGGCAGTTGCGCGCAACGCACGAAGTATAGGACGATCCTTCGACAAGCTCAGGATGGTCGGGGTTGGGAGCGAGCTATGCCGAATTCCGCAACCGCCAGCTACAACCGCTCCGGACTCTCCAGCAGCGCCGCCAGCGCCATCATGAACCGCCCGGCGTCAGCCCCGTCGATTGCACGGTGATCGCAGCTGAGCGAAAGGTGCAATACCGGCACGATCCGGATCGCGCCGTCATCATCAATTGGTTCGGGCCGCGCCGCGCCGACTGCCAGGATTGCGCCTTGCGGTGGGTTGATGATTGCGTCGAACTGTTCAACTCCGAACATGCCGAGGTTTGACAGACTGAAACTGCCGCCTTCGAACTCATGCTGCTTGAGCTTGCCGCTGCGCGCGCGTTCGGCGAGGTCGGCCATCACAGTGTTGATTTCCATCAGCGCGCGCCCACCGGCATTGCTCACGATCGGGGTGATCAGCCCGCCGTCGGTCGCCACTGCCACCGCAATATCGGCACTGGCGAACCGATGGATCGTATCGCCGTGAACCTGGATGTTGACCGCTGGAACCTCGGCCAGCGCCAGAGCGCAGGCGCGGATCAGGTAATCGTTGACGCTGGGCTTGGGGTCGGAGGCAGCGCGCAGCTTGAGCAGCTTGTCCACCCGCACCCGGCGCCGCACATAGAAGTGCGGGATCGTAGCCTTGGATTCGCTCAGCCGCCGGGCAATCGCCTTGCGCATCTTCGACATCGGTTCGGCCACGGGAGCACCCCCAGCCCCGGTTGCTGCAACAGGTCCGGCAGCAGCCAGAATGTCGTCTTTGGAAATCCGCCCGCGCGGCCCGGTGCCCTTGAGCCCGGCAAGATCAACCCCGTGCATCGCCGCCAACCGCCGCGCCATCGGCGAGGCGAAGGCTCCGCTCTCGGCCTGAAGCGCAAGTGGTCCCTTGAGCGAAACTGCCGGCGAAGGCCGCGCCGCCTGATGGACGTCCTGCAGTGAAATCCGCCCGCCCCGGCCAGTGCCGGTGATAGTCCCGGGATCGATTCCCGCTGCCTTGGCGGCGGCATGCGCCGCCGGGCTGATCATGGTCCGGTCGATACTGGCCGGAGCTGCGGCTTCTGCCACAGCAGGCGCTGGTGCAGCCTCTTCTTCGTCCTGGCCCGCCCCGACAAAGGCGGTGTTCGCCGCCTTGAAGCTGCCCACGAAAGCATCGACCTCGGCCGCATCGGCATCGGGATCGCCCAGCACCGCGATCAACGCACCGACCGGATAGGTCTCCCCCGCCTCGCCGACCAGCCGCACAAAGCAGCCATCGGCCTCAGCCTCAACTTCGTTGGTGATCTTGTCGGTTTCGATCAGCGTCAGCATCGCGCCGCGGGTGAAGGGTTCACGCTCGGCCACCATCCATTCGGCGATCGTGCCTTCGCTCATCTCGATGCCCCATTTGGGCATGGTGAAAGCCTTGAGGTTGGCCATGTCGCGTCGCCCTACCTGAACGCCAGCGTGCGGCGCGCGGCCGCTTCGATATCGACATTGGTCGGCAGCCAGGCCGCTTCGAGTTCGCGCGCGAAGGGAATCGGGCTGTGCGGCGGGGTGACCATTTCGATCGGCGCCTTGAGCGCGGTGAAGGCGCGGCTGGCGACCAGCCCTGCGATGTCACTCGCCAGGCTGCAGCGCGGCGTACTTTCATCGGCGATCACCAGCCGTCCCGTCGCCTCAACC
>JBEGJL010000133.1:0-9159 GCA_041184605.1 Pseudomonadota bacterium | reverse complement strand
CGCCAGATGCTGGTGTGGAACGAGCTCTCGAACTCCTGGCAGGGCACCCCCGCTTCGCGGCGGGCCGCGAGCGGCCCGTTCCTGACCCGGACCAAGCTCGGCCATCCCGAAGGAGACCTCTTCAATTCCTTTGACAGGAGGCTCACATGAACGCTCTTACCAAGACCCTCGACATCCCGGCTTTCGACCCGATCAGCTATGACGCCGCAGTGCGCGCCGCGACCATCCGGGCCCAGCACAGCTTCTTCGACCAGCACGTCATCGAGGACGAGTTCGGCTGCTTCCTCGCCATCGACGAGGGCGACTACAACGCCCTGCCCCAGGACCTGATCGACCGGATTGTCCATTCCGTCCCGGGCATGATGGCTGACGACTTCGACGAAGCGAATATCGCCCGCGCCGCAAGCTTCATGAGCGTGGTGATGGATCCCGAATGGGACGCGGACTGCCCGTTCTGAAATGACCGAAGATCGCAGCGCCGGAGGGCTCCGCTGAGGGGCTCTCCGGCCCCCTTTTTTGCGTGTCCAGATAAAGCACAGCCGGGGCATCGAACCCCGGCTGTGCTGGCCTCTGTCGAGGCCGGTTTCAGCTTGCCCGAAGGCGTTTTTCGGCTTCGTCGACACCGAGCTTTGCGAGAGCGGCGAAGAAGCCTTCGACTCTCTCGAATGGTGCCTTGCCGAGCGCCGATTTCTTCAGCAGCTCGGCCATGGCGGCCTGCTCGTTTTCCCGCAGTTTCGCCTCGCGCGCTTCGAGCGCGCCCCGCTCCCTTGCGATTGCTGCTCGCTCGGCTTCTAGACTTCCTTTCCTGGCCATGATGATACCTCTTGGGTTGGCGCTGAAACCTCCCGCCTGCATCGATTCCAGCAGCGCGCGCACTTGGCAAGTCCTCACACCAAAGCGTTGCAAGAAAAATCCGCATGGCAATCAGTATAGCACGCCAATTGGGGGCCACTTGAACCGATCTGGAAAGCCCGTTCCGCGATTCTGAAAGATCATGATCCCCACACAGATCGAAAGGCATGGGATCAAGGGGGAAGTGTGCAGACCGTACACGGCGGCCCGTAAGGAAGAATGGCGGAAATGCGTGGGTTTACAGGTGATGCGAAGTGATGCGCTTTGTAATACAGCCCGGTGCACATCGCCGAACCCTCTGAATATCCGGGATTTGGTCGGTATTACAATGTAATACGCGGCCCTTCCAGGATGCCTTTGCTTGCCAAGCATTGGGGGATCGCCTAAAACAGGCGTTGCGCAATTCCCACCAGGCCCTTTTCGAAGGGTTTGGTGATGACAGAAACAGTTCTGATTACGGTCCGGCTTCCGCAAGCCCTGGCCGATGCTGCACAGGCTGCGGCAGCTGCAAAACAGGTCTCCCGTTCCAACCTTCTGCGAATCGCGCTCGAGCATTTTCTGGGCACCGTTTCGGGCAGCTCGGAACAGGACCGGCGCCGGCAGTTCTCGTCCGAATATCTGTTCCTCGTTGCCGACCTCATCGTGCAGCGCCAGTACCCCGACGTTCATACTGCGCTGATCACCGAAGCCGAAGCGCGGATGGAGGCGGTCTGTGCCGCGTCCTGACACCTGGTCGGACCGGGCGCGGCCGGGCAAACTCCAGCACCATTCGGCGCGCGGAAACATGCCGCGCAATGCCGGCGACTTCACCCGTGGCTCGCAGCTCATCACGCACGAATTCATGATGTGGTTCGCCTCGGCGAAGATGCCGCTGCTGGTGTGGTTCTTCACCTTCCTCGTGGCGCTTTCGATCGTCCTCGCACTGCTGCTCCACGAGCACGAAGTGCAGATGATCCTGATGCGGATCTATGCCGCCGGTTGGAGCTTCATGGAGTTCAATCCGCGCAAAATTCTCAACCTCACACTCCCCTCGGGCCGCGTGATCCCGGCGCCGGTTTCGATGATCGCCAGCCATCCAGACGTGGTCATCGCGTGGAACAAGTTGATGCGGGCAATCTGGGGCTCGCTGTTCATCTCGCTGTTCGTTGCGGTGCCGATCGCGGTGTGGTTCGTCGACTTCTCGAAGCGGCGCGGCAAGTCGATCCTCGAAGAGCGCCACCAGCGCGGCGCGATGCTGGTCGATGGCCCCGAGCTCGCCGCCGTCATCAATGCCCGCAATCCGACGACCGGAAACGGTAAGCGGAGCCAGACCGACCACGGCGCCTGTCAGTCCAAGAGAATCGAGTGCATCGGATATTGTGCAGGTGTCGAACGAACCGAGGCGATCCGCCATTGACCGATCACCGGTTGGTGGTGCCTCGTCTTCAATCATGGTTGGAAACAAACGCTAGTGCATCACACTGAATCACGATATCCCCAGGCAATGAATCGTACATCAACGTGTGCCTGGCGGGTCTTGATTGTTCGTCCCTGAATTCCATTAGCCAGTACTTGTTAATCAGGGGCTTGAGATCGACCGATGCGACATAGAAGGTCATCTTCGCGACATCGTCGAAGCTCGCCCCTGCCTTGTCCAGAATGCGTCTCAATTGCCAGAACGTAAGCCGGACCTGCTCTTCGGCGGTCGCCGCAACGGTCCCTGTTTCAGGATCCAACCCATAAACGCCGCCCGTGGCGACAAGGCTGCCGACCCGGCTTGCCGCCGGGATTGGATTGCCGGAATGGTGGAAGCCTTCTACCTCGATGCTGCGCCGCACTGCTCGCCACTCCTTTGGGAACCAAGTTGGGTCGTCGCGACGGCTGACCGGACCGATCCGTGCTCGTGCGCCAACGATCAGAGATCGAGCCGTGTGAACAGTTTTCGGGCATTGTGTTCAAAAATGCATGCCCGCGCTTCGTCGTCGATCGAATCCAGCCCTTCGATCAGCGGCTTGAGATCGTCGTAGTGTCGTCCGGTGAGCGGGTCGATGCCATCGCCCGAACCCGGCCTTTCCGTGCCGAAGCAGCAGCGATCATGCCCCACCGTTTTCACTAACAGTTCGAGCGAATCGGGATTGTGAAGGACCGTGTCGAACCAGAACTTGCGCAGAATTTCGTCGAACGATGGGGCATCCGAGGCAATCCGGCCTTGCGCCCGTGCCATTTCACGATGCGAACGCCAGCGACCGATCTGGTAGGGAATCGGGCCGCCGCCGTGGCTGATCATGAGCTTCAGATCGGGGAAGCGATCGAACAGGTTCGCCCGGTAGACCGAGGTTATGGCCAGGCCCTCCTCGGCGATGAAGTGCTCGTCATAGGTTTCCCTGCCGTTGCAGCATTGCCCAGAATGGATATGGGCTGGGAGATCCAGTTCGCACAGGCGTTCGTAAAGCGGATACCAATAGGGATCGCCCAGCGGGGGCGATCCGTTCATGCCTTCGCTCGGATCCGGGTTGAGCAAAACTCCGACGAATCCCAGTTCATCGACCACCCGGTCTATCTCGCCTAACAGGGATTCGACAGGCCGACCCGCCTGTTGCGGCAGGGCCCCCACCCCGCGAAAGCGATGGGGGAACAATTTCACAGTGTGGGCGATCATGTCATTTGTGTCGCAAGTCCAGTCGACAATATCGTCCCACCGGGCGGTGCCGTTCAGGGTAAGGAACGGTCGAGGCGACAATAGCTGAACATCGGTACCCACCGCATCCATGATCTTGACGTTCTGTTCGGCGCTTTCCCGCAGATCGCCGTCGCTTACTTTCGCCCTATAGGGCCTGCCGTACTGCCCCCCGGAAACGATCAGATTGCTCCTGTGCGCGTAGAGCGAGGCCGGAGCAACCAGATGTGCGTGCGCATCGATGATCATGTCTTCTTACCTTGGTTGGCTCCAGCGCACGGTCCAACCGACGCCATATTTCAAAGCCTCAGATTGGGTAGACCAGATAGCGCGGCAGAACCGAGGTATCGAGTTCGGCGCGGCGGGACAGAAACTTGGCACCACCATTTTCAGATAGTCGCACCTTATCGAGATAGCGCCCAGCGGCAAGAACCTGGGTGACGCCGGTATCCATCGGCGTCATGAACACCGAAAAGTTCGAGACGGCTTCCGCCGTGCTGGCATCGACCTGGCAATGGCTGACGCGCTGGACGAAATGGCGGGTGCGGTAGTCCTGAAAGGTGCCGGCCCAGATTTCAGTGACATAGGTCACGCGATCCTCAAGCCGTGCCCGGCAATCGTCGAACATGAAGCCGAGCTCAAGGTTGTGCTCGGTATTCTCGGCGGCGCGGCAATAGTAGGATGCCCCATCTTCCTCGGCATAGTTCGCCAGCCAGCCAGGCATGTCCTTGCTGTCGAGCGCATTGGCATCGGCAAGCAGCAAGCGGTCCAGCGCAGCTTCGAGTTCGGCCGTCGCGATTTTCATGCTTCCGCCCTTTCGAAACCCATGACCGAACGATAATACTCCCAGCGCGGAAGATTGCCGCTTTCATCGTTCTGCGAAAATTCCGATTCCAGCTTGCCCGGATCGCGCACGCCCTTCTGGAAGATCGCGTTGCCCGGCGTGTGACTGCCGATGTGGATCCTATGGAAAATCGAAGCGTCTTCCATGCTGATCAGCCCGCATGGTCCCAAGAGGTTGGAGCTTTGCCGCAAACGGTGGCGGACCATCTCTTCGTCATCGTCCTGATGCGCGAAGTAGGCGTAGTGGACCTCGGTGGTCTCTGCATCGATCGGGGTCGCGAAGCGCAGGTTGATGACGTCGAGGTGCTTGGTCGAAACGAAAGTAGGGAACAGCTGGACGATACGCGAGCCGACCGAGGGATCCTGCCCTTTGAACGCGATGAGGTCCTTGTCCTTGAGCACGCTGGGACCGCTCGCCACAGAGAGCGCCGATTCGAAACACACGTGGCCGCGTTTGGTGGCGGTATACTGCCGCCCCTTGCCGCCCTGCCAATTGAGCATTTTGAAGGCCGCGTGGAGCAGCGGCGCGTGATAGCCGTCGTTGTCGTTGTAGCCCTTCCAGTTGCTGTCGTAGCGGACCTTCTGATAGCCCAGCAGCTTGAGCCGCCCGTCACCGGCCATCAATTCTCGCAACGTTTCGCCCGCTTGGCCGAGAAACTGGTCGAGAGACTCGGTCTCGGGCGAAAATGTCACGAAGATCAGGCCATAGAACAGCTCGAAACGTGGCTGCCCAAGGGGATAGTCGGCCTTATCAAAACCGGGCAGGAATTCGCGCGGGTTGGGGCAACCGACAAGCTCGCCCTTGGCGCTGAACAGCCAGCGATGGTAGGGGCATTCGAACTCGGTCTTGTTGCCCATCACTGCAGTTTCGAGCTGGTTGCTGCGGTGCGAGCATGCGTTGTAGAACACGCGCACTTCGCCGCAGTCATCGCGCGAGATCAGCAACGGGATGCCGGCGAGCCGAACCGTCCGGAAATCGCCCGGATTGGGCAATTCGCTCTCATGCGCGATCGGATGCCACTCCGGACCGTGGAAGATCCGCTTGATTTCCTCGGCGTAGAGATCTGTCCGGGTAAAGGCCGCCTTGGGAACTTCGTTGTAATTCTTCGGCCAAGCCAGTGGCGCGTCAGCCATGCCTTTTCTCCCGAGTTCCCGAGTTTCGCCTACCCGCCCTCTTTAACCCTCTGCCTCGAGTGCCTTGCCCAGTTCGGCCCACATCCGGCCCGAATTGCGTGCGCCTTCGAGATAGTTTTCGGGGCACAGGTGATAGGGCGGGCGGCACGGCCCGGCATTCATCCAGCCGCCGGCGGTCATCCGCGCCTTTTCCAGCGGGATGTTGTAGGTAGAGAATTCCTTGAAGCTGCCATTCGGGAATAGCGTTGCCGCGGTTGGCGCAAGTCGGCCCATGAAGGCCTTGGCCTTGCTCCAGTCGCCGCTGGCACGGGCCTGGACGACGAGATCGCGCAGGGTCGTGCTGACCAGCGGATGGCAGACCGCGCCGCTGGTCCAGAAGGCATCAACCGAATCGTCCATCCGCGCAGCGCCATAGTAATCGAAGTCGATCGGCAGCAGCTTGATCCGCCCCTTGATCGCAGCCAGATCGGGCAGAAGGTTGCCAACGCCGATGTATTTGGCGGTGACGACCTGCGGGATTTCGGCGACCTGTCCCCAAAAATGCCGCGGGAAATCGAACTTGAAGGCTTCGGGGTTGGCGTAGATCGCGATGTTGATGTCGGGCACCGCCTCGGCGACATCCTTGTAGAACTGGACTGCGGTGTCGACACTGGGAGCGCACCACATCGGCACACCCAACATGGTTCCCGTCGCGCCGATATCGACCGCCTGGCGGGTGAGTGCAATGGTATCGCGGGTGTTGATGCAGGTCGTGCCGACGAACACCGGAACCCGCCCGGCAGCGGCATCGACGATTGTCTTCATGAAGACGAGCTTCTCGTCGAGCGTCATGGTCGCTGCCTCGCCCAGGGTTCCCATGCTCAGGATGCCGTCAACCCCGGCCTCGATGAGGCCATTGACCATCCGGGCGGCTTCATCGACGTTGACCGTATCGGTCGCGCGCCAATCGGAGGCGCCTTCCTTGGACGGGGTCGGGACAATCGCCCAGGCACCCTTCACATCAGCAGAAGTCAACAAATTACGCGCCACCAAGCCTCTCCCAGAACTCTCTGTATTAGCCATTGTGTAATGCATTGCCCTATGTCTTGGCAAGTGCGGAATACGGAATTATGGTGGGCGGTGTGAGCAGCATCAAATGTATCGCTGGACAGCGGACGTGGCTGGGAGAAGTCCAGAATGACCGAGGCTAGTGGCAGATTTGCAGGCAAGATCGCGGTGGTCACGGGCGCGGCCCAGGGCATTGGTTTTGCTACCGCGCAGCGCTTGGGTCGCGAAGGGGCGACGGTGGTGGTTGCCGACCGGGCCGAACAAGCGACTCGGGAAGCGTTTTCGCGACTAAGGGCCGAAGCTGTCGACGCACACCCCGCCATCTACGACCTTGAGCAACAGGCCGGAGCCGTTGACCTTTATCAGGCGGTCAGCGAAAACTTCGGACGGATCGACATCGCCGTCCACAATGTCGGCGGCACGATCTGGGCCAAGCCCTATTGGGAGTACACTCCGGACGAAATCGTCGCCGAAATCAACCGTTCGTTGTGGCCGACGCTGTGGTGCTGCCATGCCGTGCTGCCGTACATGCGCGCGGCTGGCAGAGGTTCGATCGTCAACATCGGATCGGTAGCGACCCGCGGGGTAAACCGGGTGCCCTATGCGGCGGCCAAGGGCGGTGTGGCGGCGCTGACCGCGGCACTTTCGCTCGAGCTGGGGGACTGCGGCATCCGGGTCAACTGCGTGGCCCCGGGAGGGGTCAACGTAACCCGGGTTACCCCGCGCAACACCGCCCCGCCTTCGGACGCAGACCGCAAGGGCTTTGGCGAAGTGATGGAACAGACCCTGCGCGACACCCCATTGGGCCGCTTCGGCGAGCCTGAGGAACTTGCCGCCGCGATCTGTTTCCTCGCGGCCGACGAGGCCTCCTATATCACCGGCCAGACGCTCTATGTTGCTGGTGGCGGGATCGGCTGATTCCCGCCACCGCGCGGCTTAGCCCGCCTGCTTGAGGATGTCGCGCAGCGACACATCGGCATCGGCCAGCTGCGCGGCCTGGGCCTTGGCCCGGCGCTCGACCAGCCGCTTGCCGATGCCCATGTCCGGGGCGCGGTTGACTGTCAGCACACCCTCGATCGTCTCGCCCGACTGGAAGAAGGCGGCAAACTGATTGCTGGCCGGGTCGCCGCGTAGGGTTACCTCGGCCTGCACCGGGATATGGCCGCAGAACTGGATATTGAGATCGAACTGGTCGCTCCAGTACCACACCGGCTTGCAGTAATCGACTTCCTGCCCAAGCATGGCGAGCGCTGCGGCCTGGGCCTGGTCGGCAGCATTCTGATAGGTTTCCTGGCGGATATGGCCGCCAAAGAAGCTGTCCTGTTCGGCCACGTCGCCGGCTGCAAAAACCTGGGCGTTGCCGGTGCGGCACTGGCGATCAACGATGATGCCGTTGTTAGTGGTGATGCCTGCGTCTCGCGCCAAGCTGATTTCCGGCACGATCCCGACCCCGACCACCACGGCGTCGCAATCGACCAGCGAGCCGTCGTCGAGTTCAACCTGCGTTACGCGTCCATCCAGCACCTTCATAGCGTTGACGCCGCGCCCGAACCGGGTATCGACGCCGCGTCGGCGATGTTCCTCGCCCAGCCATTGCCCAAACTGCGGGCCAAGCGCGCGAATCATCGGCGCGGCAAGCGGCTCGATCGCCGTCACCCGGCAGCCCAGCTTGACCGCGCTGGCCGCCACTTCCGCCCCGATCACGCCCATGCCAACAATCACAATCCGCGCCCCGTCCTTGAGGTCCGCCGCCATCCGGGTGGCATCGTCACGGGTGCGCAGATAGTGCACGTTGGCGGCATCGGCGCCTTCCATGTTGAGTCTGCGCGCAGACCCGCCAGTTGCCAGCAGGATGCGATCGGCCAGGATCAGCTCACCCCCCATCAGGCGTACGCCGCTAGCCGCCAGATCAAGCGCTTCGGCACGCACACCCAGTCGCATGTCGATGCGATTGTCCGCATACCACGCCTCGTCATGCAAGAAGAAGTTGTCGGGAACGTTTGCCGGATCCCACAGCACTTCTTTGGACAGCGGCGGGCGCTCGTAGGGACGCCAGCGTTCCTCCCCGATCAGCGTGATCCGGCCGTCGAAGCCGGCCTGACGCAAGGCCTCAACCGCGCGACCTCCCGCAAGATTTGCTCCAACCACGGCTACTGACTTCATCCGATTCTCTCACCTTTCCAAGCCTTCCCAGCGCGCCGGAGGCAGGTTTTCTGATAGCTAGTCATCTTTTGCACAATATGCAACGCGTTGTCACGCAGGATTTTGAAACGCTTGCCCATCTGGCCCATCTGATTTCATCTTCTCAAGCCGCAGGGCCAGCTGACGACGGGTCAAGCCAAGAGTGCGTGCGGCGCGCGCAACGTTTCCGCCACCTGCTTCCAGCGCCTCGCGGATCACCATCTGCTCCATCTCCTGCAGGCTTCCGCCGCCATCGACGATCAGGTCTAGCATCTGACGCACCAGGTCTTTGCGATAGTCGGCAGTGTCAACAGCTGCGATCCGGCCGTCGCTGGTTAACCCCATCACCGGATTGAGGTCGAGATTGTCGGTTTCCAAAAACAGGTGCCGCAGGTCGATCGCCTGCCCGTCGTCGACGAGCAGCACCGCACGTTCCACCATACGTT
>JBEGJL010000132.1:0-7247 GCA_041184605.1 Pseudomonadota bacterium | reverse complement strand
CCGACCGGTTCGTGCGCAAACACAAGGCCAAGCTGACGCTCGACCGGGTCGGCTACATGACCCATCCGGACTGGGTGGTGACCCACGGCTCCCGCCCGCCCTCCGGGCTTTGGCGGCCATTGATCCCCACGCGGGAAGGGCTGAAAGCCACCGCACAGTGGTATCGTGAGAACGACTGGCTGTGACCTAGAACGCCGGGTCGTATCCGGGCGGCAGTTCAGTGGCGGCACCGTCGACATGGATGCCGCATTCGGTCTTGTCCCAGCCCTTCCAGCGCCCCGATCGCGGGTCTTCGCCCGGCGCAACGCGGGTGGTGCAGGGGGAGCAGCCGATCGAGGGGTAACCTTGCGTCACCAGCGGGTGGGCAGGCAGCCCGGTCGCCTCGAAATAGGTGCGGACCTGGTCGCTTGACCAGGTCGCCAGCGGATTGATCTTGAGCCGTCCCTGCGCATCGGTCTGGTCAAGCTCAAAGGTCTGCAGGCCGGCCCGCGTAGCGCTCTGGAAGCCCTTGCGGCCGGTGAAACTGGCGTCGAAATGGATCAAGGCAGCCGCCAGCGGCTGAACCTTGCGAAGGTCGCAGCAGCCATCCGGATCATAGGACCAGCGCAGGCCGGTTCCGTCGCGTGCGGTCAGTGCTTCCGGATTGGGGGTCAGGCTGACCAGGTTGGTCATGCCCAACCGCTTCATTACCTGATCGCGATAGGCCAGCGTTTCCGGGAAATGCTTGCCGGTATCAAGGAATAGCACCGGCACTGACCGGTCAATCGTCGCAATCAGGTGGAGCAGCACTGCGCTTTCGGCGCCAAAGCTGGACACGGCAGCAACATCACGCGCCAGCCCCTCGCGCAGCACGGCGCGCAGCATGGCGATGGTCGGCACATCGGCGAAGCGGGCGTTGAGCGCTTCAACATCAGCTGCGGTGAACCGCGGCCCGGTGCGTAGCATGTCAAGCCGCCGCGCCGGTTCAGCCATGGCGCTTTGCCCAGATCGGTGCGTGGCCGTCGATGGTCGGCTGGTACACCTCTGCATAACGGCCAAAGGCGCTTTCAGCGTCAGCCGGATCGAGCGGCACTTCGGGCGCGAAGGCATCAAAGCCGCAGCGGCGCAGATAGGCCAGCTGATCCACCAGCACGTCACCTACCGCACGCAGCTCGCCCTGATAGCCTGCCTCGCGCAGGATCCGCGCCGCCGAATAGCCGCGGCCGTCGCCGAACACTGGGAAGTTCACTTCGATGAGCTGGATACGGCCGAGATGCGGGATCAGGTCACGCGCATCGTCACCGGGCTCAAGCCGGACCGCGGCGGCATTGGTCTGCTCGCCAAAGGCGTCGACCGTGACACCGGGATCGGCCACCGGCTCGTCATCACGGAAACGGAACTGGACTTCAGCCATAGATCGCCTCCTTGAACGGGGCCATGCCAATGCGGCGATAGGTGTCGAGGAAGCGCTCCTGCCCTTCCTTGTTGCTAAGGTAGACTGCGGTGGCCTTCTCAACCGCGTCCACAATCCCGTCCTCGTCAAAGCCGGGGCCGGTGATTGTGCCGAGCGAGGTATCAGCCGCTTCGCTGCCGCCCAGCAGGAGTTGGTAATTCTCCACCCCCTTGCGGTCGACGCCCAGGATGCCGATGTGGCCGGCGTGGTGGTGACCACAGGCGTTGATGCAGCCGGAAATCTTCAGCTTCAGCTCGCCGATTTCCTGCTGTTTGCCCGCCAGCCGCTGGCTGATCTTCTGCGCCACCGGGATCGAGCGGGCATTGGCCAGACTGCAATAGTCCAGCCCCGGGCAGGCAATGATATCGCTGACCAGGTCAAGGTTCGCCGTGCCAAGGCCATTGGCCTCCAGCACCTGCCACAGCGCGTATAGGTCGGCCTTTCGGACGTGCGGCAGGACGATATTCTGGGCATGGGTCACCCGCAGTTCGTCAAATGAATACTGCTTGGCCAGATCGGCCATCAGCCGGATCTGTTCACCCGTGGCGTCACCCGGAATGCCGCCAACCGGCTTCAGGCTGATCGTCGCGGCGATGTAGCCAGGCTGCTTATGCGCCAGGCAATTGTTGTCCACCCACAGGGCGAAGTCCGGGTCCGAGCGGTCGAGTGCATCCGGTGCACCGGCTTCGAACGGCGGGTCCGCAAACATCGCCTTGATCCGCTCCAGCTCGGCCAGCGGCGGTTCGATGTTCTGGCTGAGCAAGTGGGCGAACTCGGCCTCAACCTGGCGGGTATATTCTTCCTTGCCCAGTTCATGGACCAGGATCTTGATGCGCGCCTTGTACTTGTTATCGCGCCGTCCATATCGGTTATAAACGCGAAGACATGCTTCCGAATAGGTTATAAACTGATCAATCGGCACGAACGGATTGATGCAGGGCGCGATCATCGGCGTGCGGCCCATGCCGCCACCGACGTAGAAGGCAGCGCCAATTTCACCCGCGGCATTCTTCACGATCTGGATGCCGATATCGTGCAGCTTCATCGCCGCGCGGTCGGTGTCAGAAGCGATCACCGCCATCTTGAACTTGCGCGGCAGGAAGCTGAATTCCGGGTGGAAGGTCGACCAATGGCGGATCAGCTCGGCATAGGGGCGGGGATCGACGACCTCATCGGCGGCCGCACCGGCATATTGGTCCGACGTGGTGTTGCGGATGCAATTGCCGCTGGTCTGGATCGCATGCATTTCGACCGATGCCAGGTCAGCCAGAATATCGGGCGCGTCTTCCAGCTTGATCCAGTTGTACTGGATGTTCTGACGGGTGGTGAAGTGGCCATAGCCGCGGTCATACTTGTCAGCGATATCGCCCAGCATCCGCATCTGCGCGGAATTGAGCGTGCCATAGGGGATAGCGACGCGCAGCATATAGGCGTGTAGCTGCAGGTAGAGCCCGTTCATCAGCCGCAGCGGCTTGAACTGGTCCTCGGTGATGTGGCCTTCCAGCCGGCGGCGGACCTGGTCGCGGAATTCCTCGACGCGGGCATCGACCATGGCCTGGTCATAGGTATCATACTTGTACATCAGATCACCCAATCGCCAGCGGTGGGGTCAGCCGGCTTCAAAGTCAGGTCGGGGCGCACGGTCGGGCCGAGCGCGCGGATGCGGTCCTTGATGTGCGCGGGGCGGATCCCGGTTCCATCCTTCACCGCGTCAATCGCATAGGCCGCGTTGACGCGGCGGGCCGCGCTTTCGCGCGCCAGGATCGTGTCGGCATGATCGCCGACATCGACGGCGTCCTCCACATGGAGCGACCATTGCACGCCGTCCCACCAGGTAACGGCGCCGGTCTTCAGGTCATTGCCGGTCAGGATTTTCACTCTGCTGCCTCCAGCGCCAGCGCGCGCAACTGTTCGGAATGGGGTTCGGCGGTCACTTCACCGATGACGATAATGGCCGGGCTTTTGACCTTTTCGCGCAGGACCAGCTCCGGCAGGCCAGCCAGCGGCCCGCGCAGCACGCGCATCTGCGGGCGGGTGGCGTTTTCCACCACGGCCACCGGCATATCCGGGGCGAGCCCGTCCTCGATCAGCTTGTCGGCAATCGCCTCGGCCGTCGCCAGGCCCATGTAGATCACCAGGGTCCGGCCATGTCCGGCCAGGCCAGCCCAGTTCTGCTCGGACAAGCCCTTGCACTGACCGGCAACGAAGCTGACGATCGAGGCCGAGCGGCGATGGGTCAACGGCATTTGCGAGGCAGCGGCAGCACCGATCGCAGCGCTGATCCCGGGAACGACTTCAACATCGACCCCTGCGGCATGGCAGGCTTCGGCTTCTTCACCGCCACGACCGAAGATGAACGGATCGCCGCCCTTCAATCGCACAACTTCGGTACCAGCCAAGGCCTCGCGCACCAGCAGGGCATTAATCTCTTCCTGCGGCATCGTGTGCCGCGAGCGGCGCTTGGCGACCGAGATCAGCCGCGCACTGGGCTGGGCGAGGGCCAGGATCGCGGGATCAACCAGGCCATCGTGGACAATCAGTTTGGCCCGCATGATCAGCCGCGCCGCGCGCAGCGTCAGCAGGTCAGGATCGCCCGGACCAGCACCGACCAGCCATACCTTGCCGGAATCGAGAGAAGGATTGCTCATCCTGCCCAAGTGCACGCTTGGGCCTGGCCCTGCCAGCCAGAATGCCTTTGCGGGGGATTAGGATAGCTATTGCGGCTTCGTCTGCTCGGGCGGAACCGGCAAGTCCACCCCGTTGTCCTTGAACAGCTGCCAGGCATTGCGCAGGATCGCCGAGCGGATCATGCCGGTGCCGATTTCCGGCTGGCTGATCGAAACCTGGATTTCAAACTCAATCGCCTTTTCGGCAAAGTTGACGAGCCAGACTGCGGGCTTGGGTTCGGGCTGGACACGCTCCACGCCCTCGGTGGCCTGTATCATCAGCCGTTCGGCCAATTCCAGATCGTTCCCATAGGCCAGGCGGACGGGCACCTTCAGCCGCTCATCCTTGGTGCTGGCGGTCCAGTTTTCCACGGCCGAGGTCATCAGAACCTCGTTCGGGATGAGGTACTTGATGTGATCGCGGGTGGTTACGGCGACCGCGCGGATACCGATGCGGTTGACCTTGCCCACGGTCTTGTCCGCCCCGGTGCCGACCGCGATCACGTCGCCCGGCTCGATCGAACGGTCCATTAGCAGGATGATGCCCGAAATCAGGTTGCCCAGCGTCTTTTGCAGGCCAAAACCGATGGCGAGACCGAACGCGCCGGAAAAGACCGTCAGCGCGGTCAGGTTGATGCCCAGCACATCGACGCCAAACAGTACCAGCGCGGTCCATAAGACAATATTCGCCAGCTTTTCGCCCAGCACCTGCTGCGCCAGGTCGAGCCTGGTCATCCGGCGGAACAGGCGGCGCACGAAACGGGTCAGGGTCCAGCCCACCACCGTTAAGCCGATCAGGACGGTCAGGACCTTGAAGGCCCCCAACAGCGAGAGGTGATAACCACCAATGTAAAAGCCAATGCTGTCCAGCCAGCCCAGGAATTCGGGCCAGCTCATGCGGCGACCCAGGCGGCGAGGCCACGTTCCAGATCGGCGATCAGGTCCGCCGGTTCTTCAAGTCCGATCGACAGGCGAACACCAAATCGATCGGCCGCGTCCATGCCGGGCAGGGGCCACTTTGTCGCGGTCCGCAATGACGCCGGGTCAATCGGCGTGACCAGACTTTCAAAGCCGCCCCACGAATAGCCTATGCCAAACAGGCTCAGCGCATCGATAAAGGCATCGCGTGCCCGGCCGTCCTTGCCCTTGAAGACCAGGCTGAACAGCCCGCAGCCGCCGCTGAAATCACGCTGCCACAGCTCGTGACCGGGTGATCCCGGCAGCATTGGGCAAAGCACGCGGGCCACCTCTGGCCGGGTATCAAGCCATTCGGCCAGCGCCTTTACGCTGGCGGTCTCGCGCTCAAGCCGCAGCCCCATTGTCCGCAAGCCGCGCAAAGCGAGCGAGGCGTCGTCAGGCGAGACTACCTGACCCAGCGCCTGCGCCATTTTGCGCAGCTTGGCGTAATACTTCTCGCCCGCAGCCGCGCTGCCCATCATCAGGTCGGAATGGCCGCCAACATGCTTGGTCAGGCTCATCACCGCAATATCTGCGCCGCGCTCCAAAGCCGGGAAGGCCAAGGGTCCGGCCCAGGTATTGTCCAGCACCACCGCAAGCCCACGCTCGCGGGCAAGGGCGGAGAGGGCAGGTACGTCCTGCACTTCCAGCGTCAGGCTACCCGGGCTTTCCAGCAGGACTGCTTTGGTCCGCTCGCACGCCGCGGCAATGAATGCCTGCGGATCGAGCGGATCGAACCAGCGGGTTTCGATTCCCATATCCTTCAGCAGGCCCCGTGCCATCAGCCGGGTCGGCTCATAGGCATTGTCCGTCATCAACAGCACGTCGCCCGGCCGCAGCACGGCCAGCAGTGCGCCGGCAATCGCAGCCACGCCGGATGGATAGAGTACTGTCCCGGCCGCACCGGGTTCCAGTTCGGTCAGGGCATCGGCCAACGCCCATTGCGTCGGCGAACCGCGCCGACCGTAATAGACACGGCCGTCCTCGTTGGGCTTGCCCGCATGGACCGCCGCGGCATTGGGATAGAGATGCGTCGAAGCGCGCCAGACCGGCGGGCTGACCACCGACCCGGGTTGGCTCGGCGTCCCGGTCCATTCCGCGCTTCGCCCGGCGCCGACAAGTCGGGTGGCCGGAGCCATGTCTTCAGGAGATTTCTTCGCCAAGCCTGGTCCGTTCGTATTCGTTACTCAGGCCGCGCCAGTCGCCTTTGGCGTTTGCGGATCGGCCCCCCATTCGCTCCAGCTGCCATCATAGAGCGTTGCGTCGTCCTTGCCCAGCAGGTGCATCGCAAACAACAGGACGCAAGCGGTTACGCCGCTGCCACAGGTGGTGACAACCGGTTTGGCCAGGTCAATCCCGGCCCCGGCAAAGGCTTCGGCCAGCCCGGCCTTGTCCTTGTAGGTGCCGTCACCGTTGAACAGCGCCGAATAGGGCAGGTTGCGGGCACCGGGGATATGGCCGGCCGCGATGTTGGGGCGGGGATCGGTTTCCTCGCCGGTAAAGCGGGCAGCACCGCGCGCGTCGAGAACCTGTTCGGCATGGCTGTCGATATTGGCCAGCATGTCAGCCTTGGTCCGAACCTTGCCTTCTTCCTGCCAAGCGGTGAAGTGACGGTGACGCAGGGTTTCCCGGCCCTCGGCCAGCGGGCGGCCCTCGGCCTTCCATTTGGCAATACCGCCATCCAGGATCGCAACGTCATGTGCGCCGAACAGCTTGAGCATGAACCAGGCCCGGGCCGCAGTCTTTACCGCACTGTCATCGTAGATCACGATGCGGCTGCCATCGCCCAGCCCGAGCGACTGCATCCGGCTGGCAAATTTCTCTGGGGGAGGAAGGGTGTTGTCGATTGCCGAACCCGTGTCGACCAGATCGATCAAGTCCATGAAAACGGCGCCCGGAATGTGCCCTGCCAGATATTCATCCAGGCCATTGCGGCCCGAAGCGGGCATGTGCCAGCTGGCATCAACGATGCGCAGGTCGCTTGCGCCGATTTCGTTGGCCAGCCATTCGGTGGTGACAAGACTATCCATGACCCTTGGGTCCTCCTCACGCCTGCCGGCAGTACGTGCTTTGCGCATCGCGTCCGGGCGGGTGCCGCGCTCCTCTTCGCTGCACCTGCGAACAGAGGCTTAACCCGCTCCGGCGGTTGCGTCCATGGCTATTCGGTCAAACGACCGTGCGTTGCCCCAGCT
>JBEGJL010000131.1:0-6312 GCA_041184605.1 Pseudomonadota bacterium | reverse complement strand
CCGGCCATGCGCTGCGCCGCCTGACCGCGGCCGAAAAAAACCTCCCCAGGTCAGTCCCGGGGAGGTTTCTTCACTTGAGCCGGTTCGCTTAGGCCAGGACCGCGTCTTTGAACTCGCTGTCGTGCTTGCCGATCAGCGCGCGGTCATCATGGTTCCAAGGGTGGAAGCCTGGCATGAAATAGCTGAGCCAGGCCGGGAAGATCCGGCGCAGCACGCCGGGCGTGCCCAGCAGGTACCAGGCCAGCTTGGCCTTCATCTTCCACCCGGTCAGGCCATCCTGCGCCAACAGGTCCAGCGTGTCGGCCCAGCGGTGGCGCAGGAAGTTGACCGTTACGATCGCCATCATCACGCTCTTCAGCTTCCAGCGGCGATAACGGGTCCAGTCCTTGGTGGCGTGGAGATAGGTGTCATAGGCGACACCCTTGTGCTCGATCTCTTCGATTGCATGCCAGCGCCACATTGCGGCGGTTTCCGGTTCGGCGCCCGCGAAGTGCTTCTGGTTGGCCAGGAATTCCTGCGCCATCATCGCGGTGTAGTGTTCCAGCGCCATGGTCACGGCCAGGTTGATGATCGCCGGGCGATCCTTGGTCAGTTCCAGGTTGGCGGCGACTCGCTGGTCGATGAAATCGAGGTCATACCCGGCTTCCACCGCCGCGCGGTTAAAGGCGATATGTTCGCGGGTGTGGTTGATTTCCTGCTTTACGAAAGCGCGGATTTCAGCCTCGAGCTTGGGGCTGGCGCCTTCGCGGTGGGCTTTTACGGCTTCGATGAAGAAAGCCTCGCCCCGCGGAAAGGTGGCGGAGAGGGCGTTGTGCCAGGCGGTCGCGACCGGATCGTTGTTCAGCCACCAGCGGCTGGGCTTCTTGTCACGGCCAAAGCGCTGGTCGCGGACCGTGATGGTCAGGTCTGCGGGGGTAGGACCGGCCTTGCCGTTCGCGGCGGCGGGTTCTACGTCGAGGGGGAACTTGAGGGGGGCGTTCATAGGCTCCGTATGGGATTAACTGACACTCATGTCAATAAGGAAGCGTCTAAGCCAGGAAGAAAGCCGCACCGTGGCGCTGGAAGCCGCGCGTGCCCTGCTGATCGAACTGGGCCCGCAGGCCGTGACGCTAAAGGCCGTTGCCGCGCGAATCGGGCGGACCCATGCCAACCTGCTGCACCATTTCGGCTCGGCTGCGGGGCTGCAAAAGGCCTTGGCCGAGCACCTTGCCGTGACGATCTGCGCGACAATCGAGGATGCCGTGCTGGCCAGTCGTTCGGGGCAGGGTTCGGCGCGCGACGTCGTCGACCTGACCTTCGATGCCTTTGACAAGGAAGGCGGCGGGGCGCTCGCCACCTGGATGCTGATGAGCGGTAATGAGGATGCGCTCGATCCGCTGGTCCAGGCTGTCCACGATCTGATCGATGATCTGGGCGATCACGAAACGGGCCAGATGCAGCATGTCACCCATGCGCTGTGTATGATGGCGCTGGGCGATGCGCTGATGGGCGGGGCGCTGGCGCAGTCGCTGGGCCTGCCGCGCACCGCCAGCCGGGACATCGCCGAAAAGATGCTGATTGAAGAGGCGGTCTCGGCCGGGCTGGTCAAGCCTTCGGCTGATTGAGCCAGCCGGGCAGTCGCTCAGCCGGAATGTCCTCTACCCGGCGGTGGTCGACTGCCAGCCCCAGCGCAGGATAAATCACCCGCTGCCGGGCAGGATCGCTCTCGCCAAGCGTAACAACCACCAGCCGGCGATTGACCTTTTGCCGCCAGTTCATCCGCGCGGTGTTTTCCTGCCCGACATAGCAACCCTTGGTGAAGGATACGCCGTTCAACTCTGCGGCATTGCATTCCAACCAGAGCAGGTCGGACAATTCGGCATGGCCCTCGGTCACGCCGTGCGACAGCCGATGGGCCCGCCATTCGTTAGAGGCATCGTCACCGTCGCGTTTGCCGATCCAGCGTTGGCCCAATTCCGGGAGCCGGGGATCGGGGGACGGACCAACGCCCGCCTGCCAGTGCACCCCAATGTCCGGATCGACCCCGATCGCGATCTTGCGGCGCAGGCGATAGATCGACAGGCGTTTGGCCAAAGTGTCTTCCTGTTCAGCCTCGCAATCGAGCAACAGGTCATCGCCATCTGCCCAAACGACGAAGTCCGCAATCACCTTGCCCTGCGGCGTCAGCAACGCCGCCCAGACTGGCAGAGCGCCGGAGACATCGTTTGTCACCAGGCCATTCAGGAACCCGCGCAGGTCCTCACCCGGTTCAGTTGCGGTCAGGCGGATTACAGTGCGGTCAGCCAGCAGCGTTGCAGTCATGAGTGACAGATAGGATGCGGATTGCCTAAGGGGAAGGCATGACCAGCAGCCCGAATCGCCTGACGATCCGCCGCCCCGATGATTGGCATGTCCATCTGCGCGATGGCGCCGTGCTGGAAGGGGTGGCGAAACACACCGCCCACCAGTTTGCGCGGGCGATTGTCATGCCCAACCTTTCGCCCCCAGTCACCACGGTGGCGGCGGCAGCGGCCTATCGCGACCGGATTGTGGCTGCATCGGGCCCCGGCTTCACGCCGTTGATGACCGCCTACCTGACCGACTCTATCGCGGCCGATGAAGTGGCGCGGGGTTTTACCGAAGGCGTGTTCACCGCGGCCAAACTTTATCCTGCCCATGCCACGACCGGTTCGGCCCACGGCGTGACCGATGTCGCCAACATTCTCCCGGTGCTGGAACGGATGGAAAAGATCGGCATGCCACTGCTGATCCACGGCGAAGTGACCGATGCCCATGTCGATATCTTCGATCGTGAGGCCGTGTTTATCGAGCGAACACTCTCGGGCCTTGTGCGGGACCTGCCCGGATTGAAAGTGGTGTTCGAACACATCACCACCGCCAATGCCGTGGCCTTCGTCGAAAGCGCCGGGGCGAACGTGGCGGCCACGATCACACCGCAGCACCTCCACATCAACCGCAACGCCATGTTCACCGGCGGGATCCGTCCGCACATGTACTGCCTGCCGGTTGCCAAGCGCGAAGTGCATCGGCTGGCCCTGCGCAAGGCGGCGACATCCGGCAGCGCCAAGTTTTTCCTCGGGACCGACAGCGCACCGCACGCGGTTGGCGCAAAGGAAGCCGCATGCGGTTGCGCCGGAATCTTCAACGCGCCTTATGCCCTGGAAAGCTATCTGGCGGTGTTCGAGGAAGAGGGCGCGGTCGACAAGTTCGAAGGCTTTGCCAGCGAACACGGGCCGCGCTTTTACGGGCTGCCGCTCAATGAGGGTACGGTGACGTTGGAGCGCAGCGGCACCCAGGTGCCCGAGCTGATCGACGCCAATGGCACCCCGATCGTGCCGTTCCACGCAGGGGAACAGCTGGCCTGGCGTTACCTGGGCTAGGTGCGGCGGGTCCGCGCCAGCAGGTCGATCACGAACAGGCCAATCGCCGCCCAGATCAGCGCAAAGCTGGCCAGTTGGGCCATGCCTAGCGGCTTGTTGAAGAATAGCAGCCCAACCAGGAAAACCATCGACGGGGAGAGGAACTGGATCATCCCCATGGTCGAATAGGCCAGCCGTTGTGCCGCCATGGCAAACAGCACCAGCGGCACAGCCGTGACCGCGCCTGACAAGGCGATAAGCCCGGCATCCCGCCAGCTCCACAGGATCGCGCTGCCGGCTGGCCCCTGCGCGAACCAGCCGACGATGGCGACGGCCGGCAGGAACAGCACGATGACTTCGACCGTCAGCCCAGTCAGCGCATTGACCGGGGCCAGCTTGCGGACGAAGCCATAGGATGTCCAGGATAGCGCCAGAGCAAGACTGATACCGAACGAGGCCAGCGATTCCCAAGCCATCAGCACGACCCCCAGTGTAGAAATGCCAACGGCCAGCCATTGCCGCCGCGTCAGCTGTTCTTTCAGGAACAGGGTGCCCGCCAGCACGCTCAGCAGCGGCGTGACGTAATAGCCAATGCTGGCGGCATAGACCTCGCGTGCCTGGATCGCTGCGACATAAACCAGCCAGTTGATCCCGATCAGTGCCGATGATGCGAGCAACATCCAGCGCGTGCGCGGCTGGGCAAGGGCCGTCCGGACCTCGCCCAGTTGTCTGCGCCAAGCCAGGATTGCGACGCAGAGCGGCAATGACGAGATGACGCGCCAGCCGACGAACTCGAAGGCCGGAATGTGCGAAACGAGCCACAAGTAAAGCGGCAACAGTCCCCAGACGAGGTGCGCACCCAAGGCCAGCGGCAGGCCGCCAGTGCGATTGGATGGAGCAGGTGCATGCATGACGCAGGGGCCTAGACCGGGTTACGGGAAATTCAAATCCGAAACTGGGGATGGGACCGGTGCTAAACCGACCTTAACCATCTTGGCGATAAGGGATGCGGGCAATGCAGCGCCTGTTCGCCCTCGTCCTCCCCGTCTGTCTCGCAGCGTGCGATCGGCCCGCTGCGCCAGAGGCGTTAAAGGTTCGGGATCCGGCAATCATGGGCGCATTGTCTGAACCCCTGCTCAGCGATCCAGACTTGGTCGGTGCAAGCCGCGACGCCACGGTGCTGACCGGTGCAACATTGAATGATGGCGGCCTTCCGCTATTCGGACCGGACGATCGCGAAGCGCAGCGCGCACGATTTGAAGCCACTGAGCTGTTCGAGGGCACGATTGCGCGGGCCCCGGCCGCACAAAGCGGAACAGAACTTTCGGCGGTTGCGAATGCGGCTACCGCCGCCGGGGTTGCTGCGGCCGTTCCCTTTGCCGCCCGATGTGCCCGGACGCTTGACTATGGGTTCATCTGGGCCGCGCGCTTGCCAGAAGCACTTCCGATCTACCCGCGCGCCCAGGTTCAGGAAGCGGGGGGCAGCGACGCGCAAGGTTGCCGTTTGCGGGTGGTCAATTTCCAGACGCCGGTAACCGTTCGCGACGTGATCGACTTTTACTATGCCAGCGGGGCCAGCGTGAACCTGCCAGTGTCGGTAACGACGGCCGGCGATGACCAGGTCGTCAGCGGCCAGGGCAAGGGACTGTCGTTTACCGTCCACGCAAGGCCGATGGCCGATGGGATCACGGAAGTCGATCTTGTCACCAACGGCTGATCGTCAGCCCTCGCTCAGCCCCACCCCGATCATTGCGCGCGGCTGCTCCATTTCGGTCGAAGCGACCGGGTAGGCGCAGTAGTCCGCAGCATAATAGGCGCTCGGGCGATGGTTGCCTGACAGGCCAACCCCGCCGAACGGCGCGGCCGAGCTGGCGCCGTTGGTCGGGCGGTTCCAGTTGATCACCCCGGCGCGGACATTGGCCCAGAAGCGGTTGTAATCCTGCGGGGTCCCCCCGATCAGCGACGCCGACAGGCCGAAGCGGGTGTTGTTCGCCTCGGCGATCGCGGCATCAAGGTCATCCGCCTGGCTCACCTGCAGCAAGGGTCCGAACAGTTCGACGTCGGGCTTGTCCTTGACGGCGGTGATATCGATGATCGCGGGGCTGAGGAACGGCAGGTCATCGCGGGGGCGAACCAGGTGCTTGATCGCCTTGCCGCCATGGCTCAGCAGGTAGAGAAAGCTCTCGGTCAGGCCATCGGCGGCGTGGTTGTCGATCACCGGACCCATGAAGGGGGCTGGCTCGTCAAATGGTGCGCCGACGATGATCCGATCAGCCAGACGCTTCACCTCATCCATCAGCGGCTCGTACAGGGTATTCTTCACGATCAGCCGCCGGGCGGCCGTGCAACGCTGTCCGGCCGAGGTAAAGGCCGATTGGATAACAATTGCCGCAGCGTCGGTGATCTTTGGTGTGTCCCAGACCACCAGCGGATTGTTGCCGCCCATTTCTAGCGCCAGGATCTTGTCCGGCCGGGTTGCCAGCTTGCGGTTGATCGCGATGCCAGTGTGGGCCGAACCGGTGAAGAGCACGCCATCGATGCCATCGTGGCCGACCAGCGCCTGCCCTTCCGCCGGACCGCCAACCAGCAGTTGGACCACAGCAGCGGAAATTCCCGCGCGGTGGAAACATTGCACCAGCATTTCGCCGGTGGCCGGGGTCTTTTCGCTGGGCTTGAAGACCACCGCATTGCCGGCGATCAGCGCCGGCACGATGTGGCCGTTGGGCAGGTGCGCCGGGAAGTTATAGGGGCCAAGCACCGCCATCACGCCATGCGGCTTGTGCCGGACCGAGGCCGTGCCCTGCATCGCGTTGTCGAGTTTGCGCTGGGCCGTGCGCTCGGCATAGGCGCGGATCGAAATCTCAACCTTATTGACCACGCTCTCAACTTCGGTGCGCGCCTCCCACAAGGGTTTGCCGGTTTCCCGGGCGATCATGGTGGCGAGCTTTTCGGC
>JBEGJL010000130.1:0-5168 GCA_041184605.1 Pseudomonadota bacterium | reverse complement strand
CCATGGGATAGCCCTGTTCCAGCACATCCCCGTTGGTCACCTTGATTTCGGCCTTGTGGGCCTTCGCCACGCGCTCAAACTCTGCCTCGATCTGGGCGGGCCCCATGTCCTCGGCTGGGGTGTTGACCATGTCGCGCACCAGGGCGGTCGCTGTGACTTCGGCCAGGACCGGATCAATCGCGCTAACCGCCTTGGTCAGCAGCACGCGCGGCCCATCTTCCGCCGGTTCGGAGCGGTAACGATCAAAGCGGTACTGCCCGGCGGCCCAGCCGAACAGCGCGGGGGCGCTATCGGCATTGGCCAGGCGATAGGTTCCGGCCGGCAAGCTCTCGCCCAGTTTGGCGAGGCACCAGGTGCCGAGTTCGCTGGCATCGGCCACCCCGGTGACCACCGACCAGTCTTCGCCATTGGGGATAATCGCGTGTTCAAATGGTCCGGCTGCAAATTTCTGTGCGGTTAGCGCCGCCCGCGCGGAACCGGGCAAATTCTTCAGAAACTTCTCAAGGCCAGCTTTGTCGGCCACGTGGATCTGCGTGGCAGGCTGGTCCCGGTCGGGCTGGATCGTTGCATGCTTATCGGTCATGGTCCCTGCCATAGCCGCGCTGCGGCGCAAGGTGCGAGAGGAAATTGGCAAATGCGCAAAGCGACGATCCTGTTCCTGCTGCTGGCAACGGCTTGTGTGCCTGAAAAGGACGAGGCCAAGGCCTCGGACGCTGCGACAACCGCACCGGTTGAGGCCGCAGCAACAGCTACTGCGACAATCGCCCCGCTGGCCCGCAAGACGCAGGAGCAGACATCTTCCTTCCAGTTCGAATACAACTACCCGGCGGAGGCGGCCGCCATCCCCTCGCTGGTTGCTGAACTGGAGGCTGACCTGGCCAAGCAGCGGCGTGAATTGATCGCGGCAGCGAAGGAAGGTCGCGCAGCTGCCAAGGAAGGTGGCTTTGAATTCAACCCGTACAGCCACTCCGTAAACTGGACTGTCGTGGCGGACCTGCCGGGCTGGTTAAGCCTGACTGCCGCGGCAGAGGAATATACGGGCGGCGCCCACCCCAACCATTGGTCCCGGGCGCTGCTGTGGGACAAGACGGCTGACCAGAGCCGGGTCGCCACCGATCTGTTTCTTTCGCGGGCGGCGCTTGCCGCGGCACTGCGGGATCCCTTCTGCAAGGCCTTGAACCGTGAACGGGCCGAGCGGCGCGGAGAGCCGGTCAGCGCGGATAGCGACGATCCGTTTGACCAGTGCATCGATCCAACCGCCTCGACCGTGATCCTGGGATCGTCGAACAAGCAGCAGTTTGATCGCATCGGCATCCTGATCGCGCCATACGAGGCTGGCCCCTATGCCGAGGGTGATTACGAGATCACCCTGCCGGTGACCAAGGCAGTGCTGGCGGCGGTCAAGCCGCAGTACCGCTCGGTCTTTGCGCTCGGCCGCTGACGCGCCCCTCGCTTTTTGGGCTGGTCGCGCCTATATGGCCGGGCGATGACCCAGTATCAGGTAGTAACCGGAACCGAGACCGTCCTGCGCGACGGCACGATCAAGCTCCACGGGCCGGAAGGCTTTGAGGGGATGCGCCGCGCTGGGCGGCTGGCCGCAGAAATCCTCGATGCGCTGGCGCCAATGGTGCAACCGGGCGTTTCAACGCAGGAACTGGATGATGTCGTCCGCCAGATGACGCTGGATGGCGGCGCAGTGCCCGCGACGCTGGGCTATCGCGGCTATACCCATTCCTGCTGCATCTCGATCAATCATGTCGTCTGCCACGGCATTCCTTCGGACAAGGTCCTGAAGGACGGGGATATCGTCAATATCGACGTGACCCCGCTGCTCGATGGCTGGCATGGCGATACCAGCCGGATGTACCTTGTCGGTGATGTGCCGCTGAAGGCCCGGCGGCTGGTCGAAGTGACTTACGAATGTCTGATGCTGGGGATCGAGGCGGCGAGCCGCCCTGGTGCGCGGCTGGGTGATATTGGCGCCGCGATCCAGTCTTATGCCGAGGGCCACCGCTATGGCGTGGTGCGGGAATTCTGCGGCCATGGCCTTGGCCGCCTGTTCCACGATGCGCCCGAAGTGGTCCACGCCGCGCGGGCAGGGACGGGGCCGGAACTGAAGCCGGGCATGTTCTTCACGATCGAACCGATGATCAACCTTGGCCAGCCGGGCGAGAAGGTGCTGGAAGACGGCTGGACGGCGGTGACCCGCGACCGCTCGCTCTCAGCCCAGTTCGAACACTCGATCGGCATCACCGAGAACGGGGTGGAGATCTTCACCAAGTCGCCCAAGGGGCTGGACAAGCCGCCTTATTGACCCCGCGCGCTGCGGATCGCGGCGCCAGCGGCAAAGGGCGTGATTGCCCACAGCACCAGACTGAACGCGGCGGTGAGAACAATTCCGGCCGCGCCGCCGGTCGATAGACTGCCCGCACCAAAAACGAGCAGCGGCACCGCGAGCGGTATCACCAGAAGCCCGCCCAGTGCCGCGCCCCCGCGCAGGCCCGCGGTCAGCGCCGCAACCAGCACGCCCAGCGCGGCCAGGCCCGGCGTCCCGGCCAGCAGGCCCAGTTCGACGGTCTTGAGCGTCGCCGCATCGATCCCGACCAGCGCGCTTGCGGGGAGGGCGGCCAGCATCAGCGCCGGGGCGAAGCTCAGCCAGTGGGCCAGCATGCGCGCGCTCATCGCCAGCTCTTCGCTGATCCCCCGCAAGGCGAGTTGATCGAACACACCGAGCTCCAGATCGGGCTCAACCAGCCGGTCGAGCGGCAGGATCGCCGCCAGCAGCGCCGCGATCCACAGCACACCCCCGCCGGTCCGCGCCAGCACCGGCGCATCGGGGCCAACCGCGAAGGGATAGAGCATGGCAACCGCCAGGAAGAATAGCACCGGCAGCAGGGTCGCGCCGCGCCGTTCACCGCCTAGCAGCAGGCCCAGATCGCGGCGCAGCAGGATCAGGAAGTGCCTCATGCGGTGAAATCCGCCAGATCAATCGCCGCGCCGCCGGGCAGGGCGATCGGCTGGTGCGAGGCGACCAGGGCAATGCCGCCCTGCGTGCAATGCCGCGCAACCAGATCTTCAACCATAGCAACGCCACGCGCGTCTAAGCCATTAAGCGGTTCGTCCAGCAGCCAGATCGCCGCTTCCTGTCCCAACAGGCGGGCCAGCGCGGCGCGCTTTTTCTGCCCGGTCGAAAGGTAACGCACCGGCACCTCTAGCAGCCCGGAAAGCCCCAGTTGCGCCAGTTCGGCGTGGCCCGGTCCATCAAGCCGCTGCCAGAAGCCGAGCGCCTTGCCCAGCGGCAGCGCCGGGTCGAGGGCCGGGCGCTCATCAAGCAGGCCAACGCTGCCTTCGCGCTCGACCGTGCCGACCAGCGGGCGCAGCAGACCGGCCAGAATGCGGATCAAGCTCGACTTGCCGATGCCGTTGGCACCCTTGACCTGCAAGGCCTGTCCCGGCCCTAGTTCCAGCGCCAGCCCACGGAACAACAGCCGCTCGCCGCGCTGGCAGGCCAGGTTGTTCGCAGACAGGCGGCACTCTTGCATCGCCACGCGCGATAGGGGAAAGCAGGGCCACTGCCAAGGAGCCGCACATGTCGATCACCCGCCTGACCCAAGCCGAACTGTCCGACCTGCTGGCGCGGCACCCGGAATGGACCCTGCGCGAGGATGGCCTTGCGCTGCAACGGACCTTTCGTTTTGCCGACTTTAACGCGGCTTTCGGCTTCATGACCCGCGTCGCGCTCTATGCCGACAAGGCCGATCACCACCCGGAATGGTTCAATGTCTACAACCGGGTGGAAATCACGCTGACCACCCACGACGCCGGCGGCATTTCCGCCCGCGACGCGGCAATGGTGGAGTGGCTGGCGGGGGTCGCCTATAGTTGACTACTCGAGGCTAACGCAGTGGATTAGTCGGGATAGACCCAGCCGTCAGAGGAGCCATAATCGACTGGCTTCTTTCCGAGGTGCTTCTTCAAAAGGCGGACTTCACGTTCTGACCAGCTTTCCTTGGGATCGATTTCCGTCGGGTACGTAAAGTCGAATGTAAAGTCCGCGTCATTGATGACGAGTTCGAAGTATTCCCAACGCTTCCCTTCAGGTTCGGCATGCCATGCATCGCGTACCGGGTCGGATAATTCATCCAACATGTAGTGCCAAAAGATATGGTCGCCTTCATCAGAGTAAACGGCGACGCTGACCATGCCTCCGTCGGTCATGCAGTAAATAAAGATCTTGCCCTTCGATTCAACATGATTGTCGATTATCTCTACTATCCTTTGATAATGCGGATTTGCGAAGTTTCCATTGCTGGCGCTCATATCAAATCCCCTTCTCGTTTGGTATATTGATCGAGTGTTTTCGGCCATTGGTGTACCAAATGACATCTATTCGGTATGGACGAGTTGACGCATTCCTAAACCGAGGCCTGATGTCGACGACCACCTTCTTTCCATGACCAAGGTCTCTGGCCCAGTCGTTCTCAAGCGCCCGGTATCGCCCACGATTAACGTTTGAATCCTGCGCGAAATGGTTGAACTTTTCGCGCGGGCCGTTGAACCGCGTGGCAATGTAATGGCCGCCGTCATCTGTTGGCAGCCGATCAGGCCTTCCGGCACCGGACTGCATCGAGCGGCTTCGCGTTGAGCGGGGGCCATTCGTCAGTGTGCCCGTAACTGTCCGCGTGCGGTGTTGCGCATCCAAGGCAAAGGCATAGCCATTGGCGTGAATGGTCTGGACGATCGGGCTCGGTGGTTTTGGGCGATGCGCATTGGAATCTGATGAAACGGCGGCGGACGTGCTCAGCTTCCGGAGTTGCGGTTTGGTCTTCGGATTTTTGTGGCCAGGCGCATCCCAGGAACCCGTCGCACCGCCGCCACCAAAGTCGCCGCCGTCGAAAGTGCCGCTAGCACCGCCGCCACCGGACCTTCCTCCGCCATAGCCACCAAACTTGGGCGGCACCTTCCTGCCCATGCCGGCCCGCGTGAAGCGGCCGTCTTCGATGTCGTGCCACGGATTGTACTTGAGCGCGAACGGGGCGGCAGGATCGCCCAGCATCACGCCGGTGCGCAGATAAATCTCAAATGCGCTCTTGCCGCGTTGCAGCCATTCTTGTGGACTCATCGCCAAACTCCAAATGGGTCGGCGACTCAGTTATAAGATCAAAGCA
>JBEGJL010000129.1:0-7691 GCA_041184605.1 Pseudomonadota bacterium | reverse complement strand
GGCAGTATTGCCTGCCGAGGCGCGGGAGTGCGAACATCTCCCGCGCTGCGCTGGTGTCGCGCCAATAGCTGAAGCTGCGTTCGCCACGTGGATCGGTGGAGATCGCGTAAAGTCCGGTGTTGCGTTCGGGATGGGTCAGCACCAGCGAAGTGTCGAGGCCCTCGTCCGCCCACTGTGCGGTAAGTTGCTGGCTCAGCGGATCGGAGCCGAGCGCAGTGAAGTAGGCCGTTTCATGCCCCTCGCGCGCCAGATGGATCGCCGTGTTGAGCGTATCGCCGCCATAGCCAAGCCGCCAGTCCTCGCCCTTGCGGGCGAGTTCCAGCATCGCTTCGCCAACCAGGACGATCCGCGCCAAGGCTTACCTGCAGGCCGGGTTGTTCGCGCCCGGCAGTGAGTAGAAGGCAATGGACTGGCCCGGAACGGTTACCCGGCCGGCGACAGCCGCGCCTTCCAGCCCGGTCAGTTGACCGTTTGCTGCAAGACCGGGGGCCTTGCCATTGATCAGGATAGAGCGGGTGTCGACCGGTTGACCGGTCATGGTCCAGCCCAGGCCCTGGCCGCCCAGGCTCAGGCGCTGCGGCGCTTCGCCGGTGTTGAGCGCCAGCACTGTTACCCCGCCGGGCTTACCCGCCTGACATTGGGCATAGAGCCGGAGTGCGGGCGAGGGTGACTTTGGCGAAGCCAGTACGGTCGTGCCCATGGTCCGCCGCCAGAGTACTGCAGCCCAATAATTCGGGCGCGGGGTCAGCGTATCGCGATCGATCAGGGCATAATCGCTTGCCGCGAGCGTGTTGTGCTGGAGCGTCTGAAGGCCCAGCTGGGCGAGGGCCGCGTTCTGGTTGAGATAGCGGAAAGTGTCGAGGAAGGTCGAAGCCCAGGGGCTGCCGCCGCAGGCTGCCTGCGCGGTTTCGGTGTTCCAGATTGGCTTCCCCGGCTCATACTTGTCACGCAGCGCGGCATAGAACTTGTAGTCGCGCAGGGTCAGGTCCAGCCATTCCGCGCCCAGCGCATGGCCTTTCACGGCGGTTCCCATACCCAGGCCCATGCAGCGCTGCGAGACCGAGCCATAGAAGTGGTAGGATACCGCATCCACGCTGTTTGGGTTCTGCTTCATCATGTCGTCGCTGCTGACATGGCTGCCGAACTGCGATCCGGGTGCAATCGTGATCAGACCCGCTTCGCCCACGCCGCCCACGCCCAGGATCTTCATCTCCGGGGCATTTTTGCGCGCCCAGTCGCGGAAGATGCGGAACTCCGCGCCGTAATTTTCGGCGTGGTAGTCCTTGGGCATTTCCGGCGCGGCGCTGGGCATGTTGGCTTCGTTGAAAAACTCTGCCGCATAGATCGTGCCACCAGCTTCGCGGGTCAGGTCAAGCCGACGCTGCGCCTGGTCAGTGGTCCAGACCCCGTCAGGGCCGCGGGTGCCGTTGCTGACGGCAAAGCTGGTGACAATCGGGGCGTCGACCGCCTTTGAGAAGGCGACGACATTCTTCCACTGGGCGCGGGTGAGTACCTGGACATAGCCCGGCGGTGGTGCGCTCAGGTGCTCACCTTCAGCCTCAAGGTAGGTGTTGTTGGCCCAGGTCCCGCTGACCCGCATCAAGCTGGGGCCAAGGTTCTTGGCGAGCGCGATCAGTTTCGGATCGGTCAAGTCAATGGGCGGACGCTGGCGATAGCGCTCATCGGCCGGGCCGCCATAGGGTGCCCAGAATCGCCCGCCGGTCACTTCGACCATTTCGATGTTGTAACCCTGGTAGCGGGCATCGACCTCGGCCACTCTGCCGAGCTTGCCAAGCTGGAGCGAGGGGGCCGTGGCTGGCGCCGCGCCGCTTAGCGCGATGAGGGCGGTTGCTGCCAGAAGGGTCTTGCGGATCGTCATTTTACCAGCTCCACATCGTGCCGTCTTCCAGTCGTGCGACCGGAAGGTAGGCGGGCTTATAGGGATATTTGGCGGCCAGCTTTTCGTCGATGTCGACGCCGTGGCCCGGGGTTTCGCCGCAGAACAACTCACCCTTTTCGAAGCGGTAATCATGCGGGAAGAGCGCGTCGGTTTCTGCGGTATGGCGCATGTATTCCTGGATTCCGAAGTTGGGCACCCAGGTATCGAAGTGCAGCGCACAGCCCATCGTGACGGGCGAAAGGTCGGTCGCGCCGTGGCAGCCGGTGCGGATCTGGTAAAGGCTGGCCAGGTCGGCAATCCGGCGCAGGTGGGTCAGGCCGCCAGCCCCCACGACTGTGGCGCGGATATAGTCGATCAGCTGGTTCTGGATCAGGTCCTTGGCGTCCCAGATCGTGTTGAAGATCTCACCCACGGCCAGCGGGGTAACGGTGTGCTGGCGGACCAGTTTGAAGGCTTCCTGGTTTTCGGCCGGGGTACAGTCTTCCAGCCAGAACAGCTGGAACGGTTCCAGCATCTTGCCCAGGTTGGCGGCTTCCTGCGGCGTGTAGCGATGGTGACCATCGTGCAGCAGATGGTGGTCAAAACCATAGGTCTTGCGCAGTTCCTCGAACAGCTTGGGGACATAGTTCAATGCCTTGCGCGTGTCCCAGCCGGTGACCGAGGGCAGGCTGGCATCGGCCGGCTCGTAATAGAGCTTGCCGCGACCGACGCCATAGGCGTCCTTGATCCCGGGCACCCCGGTCTGCGCGCGGATCGCCTTGTAGCCCATATCGATATAGTGGCCGACCGCTTCGACCGTTTCGGCGATGTCGCTGCCATTGGCATGGCCATAGACCATGATGCCGTCGCGGCTGCGCCCGCCGAGCAATTGGTAGACCGGCATCCCGGCCATCTTGCCCTTGATGTCCCACAGCGCCATGTCGACAGCGGCGATTGCGCGCATGGTTACCGGGCCACGACGCCAATAGGCACCCTTGTAGAGGTATTGCCAGATATCCTCGATCCGGCGGGGATCCATGCCGATCAGGCAGGGGATCACGTGATCCTCAAGATAGGACACAACCGACAGTTCGCGGCCATTAAGGGTAGCGTCGCCAATCCCGTAAACACCTTGATCGGTCTCGATCTTCAGGGTGACGAAGTTTCGTCCCGGGCAGGTGACGATAACGCGGGCAGCTGTGATCTTCATACGAATCCCTGTGGTCTCGGATTGGGGAATGTGTATGATGTGTCTTGACCAGATTAGTCTGGCCTGTCAAGACAATTGGTAAGACCAAAAGGAATCGCAATGAGCGACACTGTCGAGAAAGCCCAGGATCGGCTTTACCAGGATCTGGCCCGCAGCCTGATGGAGGAACTGGCATCGGGCCAGTATCCCGTTGGCGCACGGCTGCCGGCCGAACGCGAACTGGCGATCAAGTACAATGTCAGCCGGCCGACCGTGCGCGAGGCGATCATTGCGCTGGAAGTGCAGGGGCTGGTCGAGGTGAAGGTTGGCTCGGGAGCCTATGTCCGACGCCTGCCCGGCAAGGAAGACCTGCCTGGGTTCAATATCACCGCTTTCGAACTGACCGAAGCGCGCCTGCTGTTTGAAGGTGAGGCAGCTGCCCTGGCCGCGACCCAGGCCAGCGACGAGGAACTGGCAGAGATCGAACGCCTGGTCGAGGAAATCGCGCGCGAGAACCAGCGGCCCGACGGGGCCGAGCGGTCTGACCGTGAATTCCATCTCGCGATTGCCCGAGCGACACGCAACACCGCGATCTATCAGGCGATCGAGCATCTGTGGGACCTGCGCGCCGCATCGCCCGAAGCGGCTTTGCTGCATGAGAAGGCCCGCACCGCGAATATCAAGCCGGTGGTCGATGAGCATACGGCGATCCTTGAAGCCTTGCGGGCCCGCGATGGCAATGCCGCCCGCGCGGCGATGCGGGCACACCTGGCGCAGGTGATCGAAAGCCTGCTGTTCGCCACCGAAGAGCGCCAAATCGAGGAGGCCCGCAAGGCTGCCCAGGCCAAGCGTGCCCGCTATACCCAGGCGACTGGCTGATGCTGGACCGGCGGGACCTGCTGGCCCTTGGCCTTGTCGCTGGCACCGCAGCCGCGGCGGGTCCGGCGATCGCTGCGCCGCGCCAGGCCCAGCGTATTCGGCTTTGGCCCGAGGGTACGCCAGAGGCGGTGCCCGCCGGGCTCAGCGAACGCCTGACCGAGCGCTCGACCGACCCAGCCCTCCGCGATCGCGCCCTGACCGGGGTGACAGCGCCGTGGCTTGAACCGTTCTTGCCAAGGACCCCCAATGGCAGTGCCATCATTGCCGTTCCGGGCGGCGGTTATCGGCACATGGCGTGGGACAAGGAGGGGCTGGGAATCGCCGCCTGGTTTGCTGCGCGCGGTGTTGCGGCCTTCGCCCTGGCTTATCGCCTGCCGCACGATGGCTGGGCGAGGGGCGGGGATACGCCGCTGGCAGATGCCCGGCGGGCGGTCCAGCTGGTGCGGGCCAACGCGGCGCGCTGGGGTATCGATCCCGGCCGGATAGCTGTGGTCGGTTTTTCTGCCGGCGGGCATCTCGTTGCCAACTTGGCGGCTCAGCATGCGCTCGATATTTACCCGCCGCACGACGCAATTGATCGGGTTTCAGCCCGCCCGGATCTGGTTGCTCCGATTTATCCGGCGGTCATGATCGATCAGCTTGCCCAGGCCTTGCCGCCGGGCCAGTCGCTGTTTGGCAAAGCGATCGATGCGGCGACGGCTGCCCGCCATTCGCCAAATCTGCAAGCGCGGGCCGACAGCCCGCCGCACTTTCTGGTCCATGCCGAGGACGATCCGCTGGTGGGGCCGGAGCACAGCCTGGCGCTGCGTGCGGCGCTGCGGGCTAAGGGCGTTGCGGTGGAAACCCAATTGCACGCCCGCGGTGGTCACGGCTTTGGTATTCGCCTTGCAGCCGGCCTGCCAGTGGCGGACTGGCCCGAAGATCTCCTCGCCTTCGGGCGGAGCACAGGTTGGCTGGCGTGAATTTCCAGTCCCTCAGGGAAACCGGTGTCATTGGCTGTAAACCTGTGGCAATGACCCCCGCGAATCATAGTCGGAGCCGAACATGACGCCTGCCCTTAACCTTCACCCCGATCGCCTGTTGCCGGCTGATCCGGCGACGCGGGAGCTGGCGCGCGCGCTCTATGCGGCGGTGAAGGACCTGCCCATCATCAGCCCGCATGGCCATACCGATCCCGAATGGTTCGCGACCGATGCCAACTTTGGCAATGCGGCGGAGTTGCTGCTTCACCCAGACCATTATGTGTTCCGCATGCTCTATTCGCAGGGCGTGCCGCTTGCAGATCTGGGTATCGGCAATCCGGCGGCCGATCCGCGCGCCAGCTGGCGCCTTTTTGCCGAACGCTATTACCTGTTCCGTGGCACCCCTTCGCGGATGTGGCTTGACTGGGTCTTCGCCGAAGTCTTCGGCATGGGCGTGCAGCTTTGCGCCGCAACGTCAGACCTCTATTACGACACGATCACCGAGATGCTGGCGAGCAAGGCTTTCCGCCCGCGCGCCCTATTCGAACGCTATAACATCGAAGTGATCGCCACCACCGAGAGCCCGATCGACAGCCTGGAGCATCACGCGGCGATCCGTGCCTCGGGCTGGCGGGGCAAGGTGATCACCGCCTATCGGCCCGACCCGGTGATCGATCCGGACTTCGAAGGCTTTCGCGACAACCTCAAAAGCCTGGCCGACCTGACGGGCGAGGACACCCTAAGCTGGACTGGCTATCTTGCCGCGCACCGCCAGCGCCGGGCATTCTTCGCATCAATGGGCGCAACCAGCACCGACCATGGCCACCCGACGGCCCAGACCGCCGATCTTTCGGCCGCCGAAGCTGCCGCCCTGTTTGCCAAAGTAACAAGCGACCGCTTCACGGCGGCCGAAGCCGAACTGTTCCGTGCCCAGATGCTGACAGAGATGGCGGCAATGAGCATCGACGATGGCCTGGTGATGCAATTGCACCCAGGCGCCTTCCGCAACCACAATGCGAAGGTCTTTGCTGCTCTGGGCCGCGACAAGGGCGCGGACATTCCTACCCGCACCGATTACGTCCACGCGCTGAAGCCGCTGTTGGACCGCTTTGGCAATGACAACCGCCTGTCGTTGATCCTCTTCACGCTGGATGAAAGCGCCTATGCCCGCGAACTGGCACCGCTCGCCGGGCACTACCCCGTGCTCAAGCTTGGCCCTGCCTGGTGGTTCCATGACAGCCCGGAAGGCATGCGCCGGTTCCGCCGGATGTGTACCGAGACGGCCGGCTTCTACAACACGGTCGGGTTTAACGACGATACCCGCGCCTTCCTCTCGATCCCCGCGCGGCACGATGTGGCGCGGCGGATCGACTGCGGGTTCCTGGCCGAACTGGTGATGGAGCACCGGCTGGAAGACTGGGAGGCTGCCGAACTGGCGCGGGACCTGACCTACAATCTCGCCAAGGCAGCCTACAAACTGTGAGGCTGTCGAGCGGAAACCTAGAGGCGCTGGACCGCGCGGTAGCCCGCTGCGGCTATGATCGCACCGCGCAAGCCAGCGGGATCGTCCACCTGGGGATCGGCGCCTTTCACCGGGCCCATCAGGCTTGGTACACCGACCTGGCGATGGCTGTGGGGGATCGCGATTGGGCAATCACCGGCGTCTCGTTGCGATCGGCCGGTGTGGCTGAGCAAATGAACCCGCAGGACGGGCTCTACACCGTGACCGAGCGATCCGAAGCTGGCTGGCAAAGCCGTCTGATCGGTGCGGTGCGTGAAGTGCTGGTGGCCAAGGACCAACGCGAAGCGGTGATCGATCGGATCGCCGCTTCTGCCTGTCACATCGTCAGCCTGACCGTAACCGAGAAGGGCTATTGCCGTGCCGCAGACGGCAGCCTGGACTTTGCGCTTGCCGATCTCGGCTCGCTTTATGCGATCATTACCGCGGCGCTGCGCCGCCGCCATGATGCCGGTTTGCCGGGGCTGACGCTGCTGTGCTGCGACAATCTGGCCGACAATGGCAAGCAGCTTACCCGGCTGATGGCACAGTATCTCGATCGGCATGATCCGGCACTGTTGCCCTGGTTCGAGGCGGAGTGCGCTTGCCCATCAACCATGGTTGATCGCATTGTCCCGGCCACGACCGATGCCGACCGTGCCGAACTCGCCGTGCGGATCGGTGTGGAAGATGCGGCCGCGGTCCTGACCGAGCCATTCAGCCAATGGGTGATCGAGGACCGCTTTGCCGGCCCGCGCCCCCGTTGGGAGTTGGTCGGAGCAGAGCTGGTAAGCGATGTTCGGCCCTACGAGACGGCAAAGCTGCGTATGCTCAACGGCGCGCATTCACTTCTGGCCTATGTTGGACTGGCCCACGGCCATACCTATGTCCATGAAGCTGTGGCCGATCCGACGCTCCGCCCGATGGTCGAAGCCCTGCTGCGCGAAGAGGCGGCGCCAACAATCGCTGCCGGAGCGGGGCAGGACCTCGCTGCTTATGCAACAGCGCTGGTCGATCGTTTTGCCAACCCGGCGCTCAATCACCGGCTGATCCAGATCGCGATGGATGGCAGTCAGAAGTTGCCGCAGCGCTGGCTCGATACGCTGGCTGCGAACCAGCGCGATGCACGTGAATGCCACGCGATCCGGCAAGGAATTGCGGCCTGGATCCGCCACTTGCGCGGCACCAATGGCCCGGTCGACGATCCGCGCGCAGCGGAGCTGGGCGCGGCTGCACGCAGCCCAGATCCCTTGGGCGGGCTATTCGGGCCGGGCGGGCTGATGG
>JBEGJL010000128.1:0-3591 GCA_041184605.1 Pseudomonadota bacterium | reverse complement strand
ACCAGGTCCGCACAACCGACTTCGGCGAATTTGCGGCGCAGGTTGCGAACATGGCTGTCGATCGTCCGATCGGTGATGGCAAAGCCGGGGCCATGCAACCGGTCGATCAGTTCGTCGCGGCTGAAGAAGCGGGTCGGCGCGCTCGCCAGCGTGCGCAGCAGGGTGAATTCCGTCACCGTCAACGGCACGTCAGAGCCCTGCCACTGGGCCGCCCAGCCATCGAGATCGAGGCCGAGTCCCCCGCGCCCAAGCGGTTCTGCCGATGGCAGGGCTTCGCGCGCCGACCGGCGAAGGATCGCTTGCGCGCGGGCCACCACCTCCCGCGGAGAGAAGGGTTTTACGACATAGTCGTCCGCGCCAAGTTCAATCCCCAACACGCGGTCCAGCTCGTCATCGCGGCTGGAGAGAAACAGGATCGGCAGGTCAGACGTGGCGCGCAGACGGCGGCAGACTTCCAGACCATCCATCCGCGGCATGTTGATGTCCAGGACGACCAGGCCCGGTGCCTTCACGGCGATTATGTCGAGCGCCTGTTCGCCATCTTCCGCCTCGACTGTTGCCAGGCCGGCCTTGGCAAAGGCGAAGACCAGCACCTCGCGAATATGCGGGTCATCATCAACAATCAGGACACTGCGGGCCATGGCCTTGTCTTGTGCGCGTTCCGCCCCTTCAGTCAACCGGGCTCGCCGGTTGGCACGCCAGCGCAATCAAACCGATGGCCGGGATAGTCGCGTACAGGTCCAACCAAGGCTTCGGCGCGCAGCAAGCGGCGCCGGCCTAGCAGGGTCCAGCCGCCTTCGCGCAGCAACTGCTCCTGACGGTACTGCACCATCTGGCGCAGCGTTCTGACGCGTCCGGCCAGCGCAGGGTCAAGCGGGTGTTGTTCCAGCTCGATCAGCGGCAGCAGCGCCGATGTGCCAAGTTCGGCCATGTAACACAGGTCAATTCCGGCGCCGGTACCGTCCACTTCGCGGGCGTGGCGGACATTCCACTGCGCCGCCAGCGCGCCGCTATCGGCAAAGGCATAGCCCCCCAGCAACACGGCCAGTGCCGCGCAGTTGGCATTGATTAGCCAGGCACCGGACTTTTCCTTAATCAATCGCCATAGGATCAGGCCCAGTCCCAGAGCGACCAGCCCCATCCAGGCCAGCGCCGCGATCCGCAGCCGGGTCAGCGAATAGGCATCGATATAATCGTAGAGTCGCAGCATGGCCGAGGCGACCAGCACCAGGTTTTGTCCGATCCACAGCATGACCAGCCGTCGTACCACCGGGTTGACGGCGGTCTGCGAGCCGGGTCGAAGGGTGACCAGCACGAACAGCGCCGCCAGCAGGGCAGTGGCCACCAGCGGATAGGCCCCGCGATGCGCATAATTGGCCAGGGTCGTGCCCTGCGGCAGCGGCGCCACGCCCCACAGCCAGGCGAGGTCCATGCCGTTCTGTACCGCGAACAGCAGGTTGAATAGCGCCAGGCTGATCAGAACCGAGGCCGGGGTAACCCCGGGCAGTGTCGCATCGCCCGATCCGTCAAAGGTCGCAAACATCGGTCGGGTCCGGCGCGGCCGCAAGACACCCCAGACGACCACCGTTACGAATCCCCAGAAGACCAGTCGCCCGAACAGTTGTTCGTCCGGCAAGGTCAGTGAAAGGCTCGCGAAGAATCGCTCGATCACCGGGTTGGCCGAAGCGAAAAGCCCAAGGATCACGGCCGATCCCGTCAAGGGCAGGGCCAGTGCTGACAGCGTGCCGCGCAGGCCTGCGACTGCATCGGGCCTGCGCCGGCGGGTGCGGGCCAAACTGACCAGGTCGATCAATGGTCCGAACAAGGCCTTCAAGCCGTGCGCAAACAGCCGTTGCGCCCAGCGCCAGCCATCATCGAAGCGGGTCGTGCCGGGCAGCAGGATCGCCAGGCCCATCGCCACCCAGAACAGCAGAAAGGGCAGCGGCGAGGCGTCCCAGGCCATGGCACCGGCCATGGCCAGCGCGGCAGACAGGGCCGCCAGCGCACGCTTGTCCTGTCTTACGCTTGGCAAGGCCAGCCCTGCGGACAGGGCCAGGGCCGCTCCGAACAGGCCCAGCCAGCCATAGCTGTGGGCGCCGCCATAAAACAGCTGGTCCGCCAGCGCGACCAGCGCTGCCGCAAGCAGCAGCTTGATCCGGAAACTGAAGGCTTGGACGGTCGGCATATGGATGATCCCCTGATGATGCTGGCAATCTAGCAGCACCTGCCTCCGATCATGCTGTCCGGGCGGTGTCCTTGCTGTGCAGAACCGGTGCAGACGCACCATGCCCAGGCACTATAGCTTGGCGATAGTGCCGCTGAACACGACCCTGCTGCCCAATCGGCTCGCCAAGCCTTGCGGGATCGATTTCATGAACCATCGGTCAATCCGCGATGCCCAGCTCCACCGCGCGCGTGACGGGAACAGGCGGCCTTCGGCCACGCCGAAGAATGCGATGCTGCGATCTTGTAATGTAGTCCGGACGATGGCGAATTCGTCCTCGTCGATCTTGTGCTCGTCCGGGGTGATATAGGGCGTTTCACCGTCATAGATGAACCGCTCAAGCAGCGGATAGGCGATCCGACCGACCGGCGCGCTGGTGCGCACGCGCTGAAGCATGGAATGGGTATAAAGCTCGTCACCGATGACAATCCCACCGGGGCACATGACGCGGCGTACCTCCGCCATGGTTGCGGTAATGTCGACATGATGGAGGATGTCGACAAACACCACCAGATCAAACGAATTGTCTGCGTAAGCGGACATGCTCTCTGCTGGCATGACCTGGAAATCGATGGCATCGCAGCCGGAATTGGCGGCGCGTTGCCGGGCTATCTCGATCGATTCCGGGGAGATATCAAAGGTGCTGACCTCCGCCCCCAGCATGGCGAGGCGGATCGCATCGTCGCCAAATCCGCATCCGAGGACCAGCACGCGCTTGCCTGCCGGCGCCGCAGCCATGATCCGGTCATAGAGCGACCAGTAGGCATTCCAGGGCCGCCGCGCGACAGAGGCAATGATATCGGTCGAGACCGGCTGGTCGACCAACCCAGTCCGCGTGGCGGCATGAGCCCGGTGAAAGTCCAACTCGCTCTGCTGCCGCCGGGTCAGGCCAGACAGCGCTTCCGATGGGCGGCCTTGGCCCTTGTCACTCTGCTGGTCGATCGCGTTCATCATCCTGATTTAACGCGAAATCGTTGTATTTGTGTGAGCGTCAGGGCTGACGCGGGCCTTTGCGGTGCGGCTTGGGTTTGCCCTTGAATGGAGGGTGACCGCCAGGGCGCGGGCCACGATCATTCCCCCGATTACCGCGGTGCTCGCCGCGCGGGCGATTTTCGCGGGCGGCATCGCGGGGCGTTTCCGGCGACAGGTCAATCGTGATCCCGCTCTCATCCTCGCTCCCGGGGTTGGCGGTGCGAGCGACGGCCGCGCGGAACTTGGCTTCGAGTGCGCGCGGGATCTGGAAGAAGGTCTCGTTCACGGCGATGCGGATCGCGCCGATTTCGTTGCGGGTGACATGGCCGCGGCGGCACAGCAGTGGCAGCAGCCAGCGCGGATCGGCGTTGTGACGGCGGCCAATGTCCATGCGG
>JBEGJL010000127.1:0-8849 GCA_041184605.1 Pseudomonadota bacterium | reverse complement strand
CGCTGGCGCTGACCAGCAGGTCGGCTTTCGGGAACTGCCGTTCCAGCACGGCCCGCATCACTCCGGCATCGCCATCAACGGCGAATTGCAGCACTGCATCGATCCCGCGCAGCGGCTCGGCCGAGTGCACAGCCAATCCGGCAGCCTCAAGCGCGTGGATTGTTTCGGATAGACTTGCCGACAAGGCTGCCGGTTCTGCTATCACGCGGGCAATGGGCACGGACAATTCCCTTTCAGATTCGGGCAGAAGCCGCCCGCCGCTGGCGCTCATCGCAGGGCCGACCGCGAGCGGCAAGAGCGATCTGGCCGTGCGGCTGGCGCTGGCCTTGCTGCATCGGGGCAGGCGGGCGGTGGTCATCAATGCGGACAGCGCGCAGGTCTATGCCGACCTTGGCGTGCTGAGTGCGCGCCCGAACGAAGCCGAAATGCAGGGCGTGCCGCACCGGCTGTTCGGCACGTGGGACGGCGCAACGGCCTGTTCAGCGGCCGATTGGGCAAAGGCGGCGCGACAGGAAATCAAAGCGGCCCATGCGGTGGGTGCCGTTCCAATCCTGGTTGGCGGGACCGGACTGTACATGCGCACGCTGCTCGATGGGATCGCTCCCGTGCCGCCAATCGACCCGGCGGTGCGACGCGACACGCGGGCGCTATCGCTCGATCAGGCCCGCACAGCCCTGCTCCGCGAGGATCCGGAGGCTGCGGCCCGGCTCAACCCCAATGACACGACCCGCATTGTCCGGGCGCTGGAAGTTGTGCGCTCCACCGGCCGCCCACTCGCAGCATGGCAGGCCGACAAGGTGGGCGGAATTGGCCAGTCGGTCGAACTCCATGCTTCGGTCCTGCTGCCGGAGCGAGGATGGCTTTATAAACGCTGCGACCGACGCTTTGAACTGATGCTGGACCACGGCGCGGTTGAAGAGGTCAAGGCATTGCTGGCGCGCCGGCTTGATCCCTCGCTTCCCGTCATGCGGGCGATTGGCGTCCCGGAAATCCGCGCTTTCCTGGCCGGTGGGATCACCCGGGAGGTGCTAATTGAACGCGGCGCGCAGGCCACGCGCAATTACGCCAAGCGCCAATACACCTGGTTCCGCAACCAGCCGCCAGAAGATTGGCTCAGGATCGAGTCTCAAAATGTCGATCCAGCCGCTCAGTTCGCATCATTATTACAACCTTAGTGCTTGACACGTTATTTCCTGTCGCCTAGGGCCACCTCACTTCCTGCCCATGGCAGGCCCCGCACGAGTTGGAGAGGGCGACCCGGTACAGGCAACTGTGCCGGGTCGGTTCTTTGACGGGCGGCGGAGATCACGCGAAGGATTGTTACGGTGAGTGAAGAGCGCAGCGGCGCAAGCATCCTGGTCGAGAGCCTGGTTCGCCAGGGGGTCGAATATGTGTTCGGTTATCCCGGTGGTGCCGTGCTGCCGATCTACGATGCCCTGTTTGCCGACACCCGCATCCGCCACATCCTTGTCCGGCACGAAGCCGGCGCAGCCCATGCGGCGGAAGGCTATGCCCGCTCGACCGGCAAACCCGGCGTGGTGCTGGTTACCTCGGGCCCGGGCGCGACCAACGCCGTTACCGGCATTGCCGATGCTTTCATGGATTCAATTCCGATGATCGTCATCACCGGCCAGGTCGCAACCGGCCTGATTGGCTCGGACGCGTTCCAAGAAGCGGACACGGTTGGCATCACCCGTCACTGCACCAAGCACAACTATCTGGTGAAAGACCCCTCGGACCTGGCTGCGACGATTGATGAGGCGTTCCAGATTGCCACGCAGGGCCGCCCCGGCCCGGTTGTGATCGATATCCCGAAGGATGTGCAGGTTGCCGTCGCCAATTACAGCGAAGGCGCGCCGCAGCGCGTCAACCGCTATACGCCAACCCTGCGCGGAACCGACAAGGACATCGCCCGGGCAATCGAACTGCTGGCCAATGCCCGCGCGCCAATTTTCTATACCGGCGGCGGCGTGATCAATTCCGGCCCGCGGGCGACCGAGCTGCTGCGCGAGCTGCAGGCGAAGACCGGGGCCCCCGTCACTTCGACGCTGATGGGCCTGGGCGCTTTTCCGGCAGATCATGCCGACTGGCTCGGCATGCTGGGCATGCATGGCACCTATGAAGCCAACATGGCGATGAACAAGGCAGACCTGATGGTCTGCATCGGCGCGCGGTTTGATGACCGGGTGACCGGCCGACTGGACGCTTTCGCCCCTAATTCGACCAAGATCCACATCGATATCGATCGGGCCTCGTTCAACAAGACCGTCGCAGTTGACCTGCCGATCCTAGGCGATTGCACCCTGGTGCTGGAGCAGCTGCTGGCGGCCTGGGGCGATCGCAAGGCGCAGGACCTGACCGAGTGGAAGGCCCGCATCAACGGTTGGCGCGCGCGCCAAAGCCTGGCCTATCCCGCCAACAAGCAGGCAATCATGCCGCAGCTGGCGATCGAGCGGCTCTATGAGCTGACCAAGCAGCGCAATCCGGTGATCGCCACCGAAGTGGGCCAGCACCAGATGTGGGCCGCGCAGTACTTCCCCTTCTTCGCGCCGAACAAGTGGCTCACCTCCGGCGGGCTTGGCACGATGGGCTATGGCCTGCCCGCCGCGATCGGCGCGCAGCTGGGCAATCCGGACAGCCTGGTGATCGACATCGCCGGCGATGCCTCGATCCAGATGAACATCCAGGAACTGGGCACGGCGACGCAGTATCGCCTGCCGGTCAAGGTCTTCGTGCTCAATAACGAATGGATGGGCATGGTCCGCCAGTGGCAGGAACTGACCTATGAAAGCCGCTATTCGGAAAGCTATTCCGATAGCCTGCCCGATTTCGTGAAGCTGGCCGAAGCCTATGGCTGGAAGGGCATCCGCATCGAGGATGAAAGCCAGCTTGATGCCGGCATCCAGGCGATGATCGACCATCCGGGACCGGTTATCGTCGATTGCCTGGTTCACAAGGAAGCCAATTGCTTCCCGATGATCCCCAGCGGTGCTGCACACACCGACATGATCCTCTATGGCGATAATGTTGCCGGGACCATGGACGATGAAGCCAAGGCGCTGGTGTAAGGGGCAGGCCATGATGAAGATCAAGCAACAGGCGGCCGAGCGCCACGTCCTGACCATCACCGTCGACAACGAGGCCGGGATCCTGGCCAAGATTGCCGGCCTGTTCACCGCGCGCGGCTATAACATCGATAGCCTGACCGTGGCGGACATCACCGAAAACCATGCGGTTAGCCGGATCACCATCGTCACCCACGGGCCGCCGGCGGTGATCGACCAGATCCACGCCCAGCTTGAGCGGCTGGTGCCGGTCCATAAGGTAATCGACCTGACCGAAGCCGGTGACCACGTTGAGCGCGAGCTTGCCCTGGTCAAGGTCAAGGGCACCGGCGACGCGCGGGTAGAAGCCCTGCGCCTGGCCGAAGTGTTCCGGGCCAAGGTGATCGATACCACCACCAGCAGCTTTGTTTTCGAACTGACCGGTGACCCCGGCAAGATCGACCGCTTCGTTGCGCTGATGCGCGAGCTGGGACTGGTCGAAGTTGGCCGGACCGGCGTGGTCGGGATGATGCGCGGGGCCGAAGCGGCTTAGCCGAAGAACGAATAACTCATACACCGTCATCCCCGCAAAAGCGGGGACCCATCACCGGACGGTAAAACTTCACGAAGGCGCGGGAGATGGGTTCCCGCTTTCGCGGGAATGACGAACTGAGGGACTGACATGAAGGTTTACTACGACGCCGATTGCGACCTGAACCTGGTCACGGGCAAGAAGATCGCCGTCCTGGGCTATGGCTCGCAGGGCCACGCCCATGCGCAGAACCTGCGCGACAGCGGGATCAAGGACGTGGCCATCGCGCTGCGCCCCGGTTCGGCCAGCGCGCGCAAGGCCGAAGCCGCCGGATTCAAGGTGCTGTCCAACGCTGAAGCTGCCAAGTGGGCCGATATCCTGATGATTCTGGCCCCGGATGAGCATCAGGCCGCGATCTGGGAAAATGACCTCAAGGGTAACATGAAGCCCGGTTCGGCCCTCGCCTTTGCGCACGGCCTCAACATCCACTTCGGCCTGATCGAAGCCCCGGCCGATATCGACGTGATCATGATCGCGCCAAAGGGCCCGGGCCACACCGTGCGCGGCGAATATGTGAAGGGTGGCGGCGTGCCGTGCCTGGTGGCGGTCCATCAGGACGCAACCGGCAATGCCCTTGACGTTGCCCTCGCCTATGCCTCGGGCGTTGGTGGTGGCCGCTCGGGCATCATCGAAACCAACTTCAAGGAAGAATGCGAAACCGACCTGTTCGGCGAGCAGGCCGTGCTCTGCGGCGGGATTACCCACCTGATCCAGGCCGGGTTCGAAACCCTCGTCGAAGCTGGCTACGCCCCGGAAATGGCCTATTTCGAGTGCCTCCACGAAACCAAGCTGATCGTCGACCTGCTTTATGAAGGCGGGATCGCCAACATGCGCTATTCGATCAGCAACACGGCCGAATACGGTGACATCACCACCGGCCCGCGGATCATCACCGCCGACACCAAGGCCGAGATGAAGCGCGTGCTGGCCGATATCCAGTCGGGCCGCTTCGTGAAGAACTTCGTGCTAGATAACCGCGCCGGCCAGCCGGAATTGAAGGCCGCCCGCAAGGCGGCCGAAGCCCATCCGATCGAACAGACCGGTGCCCGCCTGCGCGCCATGATGCCCTGGATCGGCGCCAACAAGCTGGTCGATCAGGAAAAGAACTAAGGCCGAATTCATGTGCAAAATCAATGCCTGCTACGTTATTATACGTAGCAGGCATTGCTTGTTTTGCATCCAAACGCCTATAGCTGAGGTTCCAGCAATGTTGTGAGGAACCACGAACTTGCATTCGCGTATGAGCGGCGGGCCGTTATGAGCAATGGACGCCTGTTCGGGGACTCGTTGACCCAGCGGGAAGCCCTAAGGCTCCTCAGTTACAGTTCCCTGTTACTCACTGATCTGATTGGGATCCTGACGGGTTTTGCCATCGCGGCGGAATGGCGCGGAACATACTGGCCCCAACTTTACGGCCTCCCCCTCTCGATCATTTTTAGCGTGATTTACGGCACGCTGGCGCTCAGCAGCGGCAGCGTGACGCGTGACGCATTCGGCTCACGGCTTCGGTCGGCCATGCTGGGTGAGAGAACCCTGTTGATGGCGAGCGCGCTCTGCATCGCGTTTCTGTTCTTCCAGCCGCACGGACTAACACTGCCCCGGCTGGCCCTTCTTACCGCGATCTTGTTCTCAGGCCTATTGATCGGCACATCACGCATCCTTTTCCTGACCTTGTTCCTACGCAATCGCGACGAATTCTGGACGAATTGCGTTATGCTGCTCGATGGTGCCCGGCCAATTGGACAGACCAGCGCGGCAATGGTCAATGTCGAGGTGGAAGGGATAAATCCTGAACGTGGCGACCCAGCAGTCGTAGCCCGACTGGGGGCGTTGCTGGCCGGCTATGACAAGGTCGTAGTACTATGCCCTGGGGGCGAACGCGCAAATGCCTGGAGCCTCATGCTGAAGGCCTTCGATATTCGGGCGGAAGTGGTAATGCCTGCAGACCTCCCGATTGGCGCAATCGGCGTAGGTCGGCTCGACAATCGACCGACATTGATTGTTAACCGCGGTCAGTTGTCCCTCTCTAGCAGGATCAAGAAGCGCGTTGTCGACATAGTTCTTTCGGCTCTCGCATTGGTGGTTCTGGCACCGCTGCTGCTGGCAGTGGCGATCGCGATCCGGATCGACAGTCCCGGACCGGTCCTGTTCCGCCAGCTTCGCGTTGGTTATGGCAACCGCCCGTTCGAAATCTTCAAATTCCGCTCCCTGCATCACGTAGCCACGGATCATGACGGCAAGAGGTCCGTTTCGCTTGGGGATCGCCGGGTGACGCGGGTGGGAGCTTTCATCCGGCGAACCAGCATCGATGAACTGCCGCAACTGTTCAACGTCCTGCTGGGTGACATGAGCCTGGTCGGCCCCCGCCCCCACGCGCTCGGTTCGCGGGCCGGAGAGAAGCTGTTCTGGGAAATCGATCCCAATTACTGGCAGCGCCACGCGCTCAAACCGGGCATCACCGGCCTGGCCCAGATCCGCGGCTTTCGGGGCGAGACCCAGGAGTTGCAGGATCTAACCCAACGGCTCAATTCGGATATCGAATATCTTGAAGGTTGGACCTTCTGGCGTGATTTTCGGATCATGATCGGCACTGTCAGAGTGCTTCTGCACCAAAAGGCGTTTTGAACAGGCCGACAACTGCTCCGATGGGCTGCGTTTAGCCGCGTATAAAGGTATGCTTCATGCCGCGCGAAGAAAATGCGGAACTGACGAGACTGGCAGTCCCCCAACAGGGTGCAGTTACCCCATCACGCTGAACGCCTGCCGCAACTCCTGCACGAAGGCTTGCGGTTGCTCCCAAGCGGCAAAATGCCCTCCCCGTTCCATGTCGCCCCAGTGAACCAACTGCCGGTAATTGCGTTCTGCCCAACGGCGTGGCGTCGGCAGAATTTCCCTCGGGAACGCACTCGCTGCGACCGGGATCACGATTTCCTGGGGAGCAAAGCTGCCAAAGCTTTCCCAGTACAGCCGCGCTGACGAGGCCCCATTGCGCGGCAACCAGTAGAGCATGATGTTATCGAGCACTTGGTCGCGGCTCAGCGCATCCCATGGGGAACCGCCATTGTCCGTCCATGCCCAGATCTTCTCAAGGATCCAGCCCGCCAGACCAGCAGGACTGTCAACCAACCCATAACCCACCGTCTGCGGCCGGGTCTGTTGCTGCTTGGAATAGCCGGAGTCCCAATCCTGATAATGCTTGAGCGCACCAAGCGCCTTTAGTTCCGCGGGGGTCGGATTGGACAGGTCGTCCTCGGTCGGGCGGCCGATTGGCATGTTGAGGTGGATCCCGGCGCAGCCCGCCACCTGCTGGACTGCAATCGCGGTAGTCACCGCCGAGCCCCAGTCTCCACCTTGTGCGAACCAGCGAACATAGCCCAGCCGCGCCATCAGCTGCCCCCAGGCGCGGCCGATCTTTTCGACGCCCCAGCCCGTCTCCGTCGGCTTGCCCGAGAACCCGTACCCCGGCAGCGAGGGCAGGACGAGGTGGAAGGCTGGGGCGGCGGGGTCGGCAGGATTGGTCAGCTGGTCGATCACCCCCATGAACTCGATCACCGACCCCGGCCAGCCGTGAGTCATGATCAGGGGCAAAGCATCGGCGCGCGCAGACCGGATGTGGAGGAAATGGATATCCACCCCGTCGATCTCGGTCATGAACTGGCCCAGCGCGTTGAGCCGCGCTTCGCAGGCCCGCCAGTCATAATCACTACGCCAATAGGCGAGCAGGTCCTGCAAGGCCGCCAGTGGCGTACCCTGCGACCAATCGTTGACCGGTTCCTTATCCGGCCAACGGGTCAGAGCGATCCGCGCCTTGAGGTCATCCAACTCCGCTTGCGGAATGTTGAGCGTGAAAGGCCGGATTGCGCTCATCCTATCCTCCGATCGCTGCCTTGGCAGCAGCTTCGACCTTGGCCCGGTCAAACAGGGTTGCGGTCGAGGTGCCCTTGGCGAGGACATTACCGGCTTCATCCAGCAGCCGCCCTTCCAGGAAGGCGGTCTTGCGGCCGCGGCGTTCGATCCAGCCCTCAGCCACGACCAGTCCGGGGCGGACCGGCGCGAAGAAGCTGACCTTGATCTCAAGGCTCATCGGCGTGATGCCATCGCCCATCGCCGCGATCACCGCATGGGCCATGGCCGCGTCAATCCAGCCGGTCACAAAACCACCCTGCACCACGCCGCCGGAATGGCACATGCCGGGCTTGGCCATGTATTCCAGCCGGGCGCGGCCTTCCGGGTCCATCTCGACGATGCGGTGGAGACCCATCGTCTCGTAAAGGCTATCCACGCTCATCTCAGGCGAGTGCCGAATAGATCAGGGTCTTGAGCTCGCGCCGGATCGGATAGGTGCTGCTTGGCGCCAACTGGGTCATGAAGACCATTGTGATCTCTTCAACCGGGTCAACGAAGAAGGCAGTTGAATACATCCCGCCCCAATAGAACTCGCCAACCGAACCGGAGATCATTGTCCGCACCGGATCGAGATTGACCGCAAAGCCCAGCCCAAAGCCGACGCCGGCATTGGTCGCTTCGCTGAACAGCGATTTGGACCACGAAGCGAGATCGCCATCGTCGGGGAGATGGTTGAGCGTCATCAGTTCGATCGACTTGCGGCCAAGAACGCGGGCGCCATCCAGTTCGCCGCCGTTCAGCAGCATGGTGTTGAAGCGGTGATAGTCCAGCGCGGTCGAGACCAGACCGCCCCCTCCGGAAAGCAGGCGCGGCTGCTTGGCCCACAGGCTCTCTGCGCCGCGATCAACCAGCACCCTGCCCTTGCCCGGAACGAAGCTGTAGCAATCGGGCAGGCGATGCGTTTGCCCCTCCGGCACCATAAAGCCGGTATCGTCCATCTTCAGCGGGGCAAAGATGTGCTGGCGGAAATATTCGTCGAGCCGTTGGCCCGAAACGCGCTCAACCACTGCGCCCAGGACGTCGGTTGAAACCGAGTAATTCCACGCCTCACCCGGCGAAAATTCCAGTGGCAGCTTGCCCAGCGCGGCAATGAACTCATCCAGCGTCAGGTTGCCGTGCCAGTTCTCGATCTTGCCCTCGCGATAGGCGGCATCAATGTTGGTGCGGTTCTGGAAGCCATAGGTCAGGCCAGAGGTATGGCGGAGCAGGTCGACCATCTGCATGGGTCGGCCGCAGGCCTTGGTCAGGAACGGCACCCCGGCCCCGCCGCCGTTATAGACCTTCAGATCCTTGAACTCCGGCAGCAC
>JBEGJL010000126.1:0-17354 GCA_041184605.1 Pseudomonadota bacterium | reverse complement strand
GTGGCGGTTAAGCGGCGATCCACTCTCGAAAGGCTGCTTCACCATGCGCACCGCCATCCTGATGACCGCCGCAAGCGTTTAGCAAGGGTCTTGGCGCGGATCGATCAATGAAACCGCGTTGCCGAGAGCACCGCCAACACCAGCCCGAACAGGCTGGTGGCCGTGGCCCAGGCGCGGTGCATGAAGGTGAGGTTTTTCAGCCAGAACTGGCTGTAGATGTCGACGAAGCCGAGGATCACGAGCGCCTCGATCATCATCAGCCCGCCCATGCCCTTCAGCAAGCAGGACAGGAGGTCGGCCGGGACCCACGGGTTGATCAGGTAGACCACCGCGCCGACCACCAGTTCCAGCATGCCGCAGAGGAATTGGAGCGCGGGGGAGTTTTCGACCTCTTCCAGCATGGTCCGCCAGGCCCCCGGCTTGCGCAGCGCGCCGATGCCCGCAAACAGGGCGGTCAGGCCCAGGACCAGCCCGGACCAGGCGGTAAGATCGATGGTGTCGTTCATTGCGGCAGCTCTCCATTGCCGTCCCTGTGCCGGGACTTCCCCAAGCCTGATCTAGCCGTGTCAGATGCCAAGCGCTTTGCGCCAGATCAATTGCGCTGGACTTTAACCGGACGCTTAAACATACTCGCCGCCAAGGCCCGCGAGAGGCCCGGCGAGAGAGATACAAATGGCTGAAACGCGCGCATTGCCCCGGGTCTGCATTATCGGCGCGGGGTGTTCCGGATTTACCACGGCCAAGCGGCTGCAGGACTATGGCATCCCGTTCGATGTCTATGAGGCGTCGGACAATATCGGGGGCACCTGGTACTACAACAATCCCAACGGGATGAGCGCCTGCTACCAAAGCCTGCACATCGATACGTCGAAATGGCGGCTGGCGTTCGAGGATTTCCCGGTCCCGGCCGATTGGCCCGATTACCCGCACCACTCGCTGCTGCTGCAATACTTCCACGATTACGTCGATCACTTTGACCTGCGCCGCCACATCCGATTCAACACCCGGGTCGAAAGCGCCGAGCGGCTGGCCGAGGGGGGCTGGCGGATCACCCTCTCCACTGGAGAGATGATGCATTACGACGCGCTGTGCGTAGCCAATGGCCACCACTGGGCGGCGCGCATTCCGGAATATTCGGGCCAGTTCAACGGCGCACAGATTCACAGCCACAATTACCGCACCCCGTTCGAGCCTGTCGACTGCATTGGCAAGCGGGTGCTGGTGGTCGGCATGGGCAACAGCGCGATGGATATCGCCAGCGAACTGTCGCAGCGGCCAATGGCGGCGAAGCTGTTCGTTTCGACCCGCCGCGGCGTCTGGATCTTCCCGAAGTATTACAAGGGCCAGCCGCTCGACAAGAACCCGGCTCCGGCCTGGATGCCCAAGGGGCTGCGCCAGTGGCTGGGCGGGCGGATGGTGAAGAAGCTGGTCGGGCGGATGAGCGACTATGGCCTGCCCGAGCCCGAGATCGGCCCGTTCGAAAGCCACGGCACCGTATCGGGCGAATTCCTGCTGCGGGCCGGATCGGGCGACCTGACCGTGAAGCCGGGGATCGAGCGGCTGGACGGGGACGGGGTGGTCTTTACCGATGGCAGCCGCGAGGCAATCGATGTGATCGTCTGGGCGACTGGCTATGACATCAGCTTCCCCTTCTTCAAGGACCCGGCCTTTACCGCAGATTCCGACAACCGCCCGCCGCCACTCTACAAGCGGATCATGAAGCCGGGGGTGCCAGACCTGTTCTACATGGGGCTGGCCCAGCCGCTGCCGACGCTGGTCAACTTTGCCGAGCAGCAGTCCAAGCTGGTGGGTGCCTATCTGGCGGGGCTCTACCTGCCACCCGATCCGGACGAGATGGCAGAGATCATCGCCGAGGATGAGGATTACTACACCGGCCAGTACTATGCAGCGCGGCGCCACACGATCCAGCTGGACTTCGATCACTATGTCCGCGCGCTGAAGAAGGAGCTGGAGCGCGGGGCCAAGCGCGCCGCGGCGGCGGGCCATGCCCTGCCGGTGCGTGGCCGCCAGCCGGAAATGGCCTGATCAGGGGGAAGCCATGACTTACAAACTCTATGGGGCGCTTGGTTCGCCCTATTCGCAGAAGATCCGCGCGCTGCTGCGCTACCGCCGGTTGCCACATCTGTGGGTGGATGAGGGCGCAAGGCGGCAGGCTGCACTGGGTGCGGTCAAGGCTCCGGTGATCCCGGTGCTGGAATATCCGGATGGGTCCTTTGCCAATGACTCAACCCCGCTGGTCTATGACCTTGAGGCGCGCCATGGCGAACGCGGCGTGGTCCCGCCCGATCCGGCCCAGGCCTTTATCGCCCACCTGCTGGAAGACTTTGCCGACGAATGGCTGACCAAGGCGATGTTCGGCTATCGCTGGCTGGAGGACGTCGACCAGGTGCAGATGAGCCGCTGGCTGGCATTCGATGCCGCCAAAGGCGGCGGGCTGGAGCAGAGCCAGAAATTTGCCGAGATGTTCCGTGCGCGTCAGGTCGGGCGGATGGCGCTGGTCGGTTGCACCCGTGAAAACTTCCCGTTGATCGAGGCCAGCACCCGCGCGGTGCTGGATGTGCTGGAAGCGCACGTGGTGAACCGGTTCTGCCTGTTCGGCACGCGGCCCAGCCTGGCCGAGTTCAGCCTGTTCGGGCAACTGTCGCAGCTGGGCACCGACCCCACGCCGCAGGCGATGATGCGGGCGGACTATCCCTATACCTATCGCTGGCTGGCACACATCGATGACATGAGCGGGCACGAGGGCGAGTGGGAACCGGGCTTCGCGCCGGTGGTGGCGCAGCTCGTGCGGATATCGGCTGAGGTCTATGCCCCGTTCCTGGCCGCCAATGCCGCGGCGGCCAAGGCAGGAGCGGAAACCTTCCGGATGGAGGCGATGGGCCTGCCCTATGAGCAGGGCGTATTCAAATACCAGCTCAAGTGCCTGGCCGACCTGCGCACGCGCTTTGCGGCGCTGGATGATGGGACGCGGGCCGCGGTCGATCCGCTGCTGGGCGGGGACTGGCTGGCGCTGCTCAAGGGCTGAACCCCGGCAGCGCCAGACCGGCAATCAGCCCTGCTTGGTAGCCTTGATCCAGGCGCGGATCTTGGCTTCGAGCACCGGCATCGGCAGGGCGCCGGTGTTCAGCACCTGATCGTGGAAGGCACGGATATCGAACTTGCTGCCCAGCGCCGCTTCGGCCTCGCGCCGCAGCCGCTGGATCGTCAGCGCGCCAACCTTGTAGGCCAGGGCCTGGCTGGGGATGGCGATATAGCGTTCGACTTCGGCCGTGGCATCGGTGCGGCCCATGGCTGAATTGGCGAGCATGTATTCGATCGCCTGATCGCGGGTCCAGCCCTTGGCATGGATGCCGGTATCGACCACCAGCCGCATCGCGCGCAGCATCTCGTCATCCAGCGTGCCCTGGCGTGAATAGGGGTCCTTGTAGAAGCCCATGTCATAGCCCAGCGTCTCGGCATAAAGCGCCCAGCCTTCGGCAAAGGCGGTGTTGCCGCCAAAGCGCATAAAGGCCGGCAGCTTGTCGTTTTCCTGGGCCAGGCTGATCTGGAAGTGGTGCCCCGGCGCGCCTTCATGCAGGTAAAGCGTGATCTCGCCCGGGGTGGTCCGGCTCGGCAGGTCATAGGCATTGAAATAGAAGGTGCCCGGGCGCTTCCCGTCGGGGGTGCCCTGCTGATAGGAGCCGCCCGCCTCAAACTTCTCGCGGAATTCCTCATAGGGGCGGATTTGCAGCGGGGTCTTGGGCAGGACCGAGAAGAACTGCCCGATTTTGCCGTCGACCATCTTGCCGATGTCGTAATAGCGCTGGGTCAGCTCCTCGCGGCTCTTGCGCTTGAATTGCGGATCGGTGCGGATGAAGGTGAAGAATTCGGCCAGGGTGCCCTTGAAGCCGACCTCGGTCTTGATCTGCTCCATCCCGTCGCGGATGCGCTTTACTTCGCTCAGGCCGAGCTGGTGCAGTTCCTCGGCGGAATAGGGCAGCGTGGTCGAGTTTTCGATCGCCAGGGCATAGAGCTTGTCGCCGCCCTTCATCTGCGACAGGCCAAAGGTATCGCGCGCGGCGGGCAGGTATTCATCGCGCAGGAAATCGCGCAGGCGGGTGTTCGCGCCATAGATGCCTTCGCCCACGGCCTTGCGGTATTCCGCGGTCAGTCGGGTCCGATCGGCTTCGGGCAGCGCCGGGTCCATGCCCTTGACCGGTTCCCAATAGGGCGATTGTTCAACCGGCAGCTTCAGCTGGGTATCGAGCTGTTCGATCATGTTGCGCACGGTCAGCTTGGTTTCAAGCACGCCATTGGCCTTGCCTTCGCGGAACTTGGCGATCGAACGGTCGATCAGCTTCACGTAATCGGCATGGCGCTTCAGGTTGTTTTCGTGATCGGCCACGGTCTTCATCGGGATCCCGGTCTTGCCACTGGCAAGTGTCGGGTAGAAAGTGTGGAAGCCAAAGAAGTGGTTGAGCGGCCGGGTATCGGTCAGCGCCAGGATTTCCGGGGTCAGGCCCTTCAGCGTGCTGGTCCGGTCATATTTGAACACGTCCCAGGCGATCTGGTCGGTCGGTGAAAGCTTGGTCCGGTCAATCTTCAGCAGCGCGGCCAGTTCGTCCTCGGCCGCCTTGCGCTCGGCATTGTTGTATTCGGGGGTCAGGTAATCACCCAGCCGGTCGGCATAACGCGTATCGCCACGGAACAGGGCCGACAGCGGATTGCGCTTCAGACTGTCTTCATCGGACTTGGCGAACAGCGCGAACAGCTTGGCATGCTCGCTCTGCGCGGCCGGGGTGGCGGCTTCAGCGTTCTGGGCCAAGGCCGGGGTGGCAAGCGGGGCGACGAGCAGGGCCGTGGCAAGCAGGGCAGAGCGCAGGGTTTTCATCAGATGATCCTTTTGACGGGCAATTGGTGTATTGCATACATAATACAGTTCACAGCCGTGCACAAGCGGCAGTACTGGCAAGGGGTTAGATCGCCCGCGCCGCCATGCAGCGCGGGCTTCGATCAACGGGTGGCGAGGTTCGACGGACTGCTCAGGGAGCGATGCGGCCGCGCTCCATGACCCAGCGCACCTTTTCCAGTGTCCGGATGTCGCTGAGCGGATTGGCGTCGACCGCGATCAGGTCAGCCGAGAAGCCGGGCGCGATCTGGCCGATTTCGGTTTCCATGCCCAGCGCCTTGGCCGCCACGGTGGTGGCGCTGGCCAGAGCCTCGCGGTTGGTCAGCCCGTTCTTGACCAGCAGGGCAAATTCCTCGCCATTGCGGCCATGCTCGAACACCCCGGCGTCGGTCCCGAAGGCCACCGGCACGCCCAGCTGCTTGGAGCGCTGGACCTGCTTGCCGGCTGCTTCAACGGCCTGGCGGCCCTTCACTTCGACCGTCGGGGTATAGATGCCTTTGCCCAGGCGGGCGCGAACGCCTTCGAGTGCCATCAGCGTTGGGACCATGTAGGTGCCCTTGGCCTTCATCGCCTTGAGCGCCGCTTCGTCGGCAAAGGTGCCATGCTCGATCGTGTCGACCCCGGCCAGGACGGTGCTTTCGATCCCGCGGGCGCCATGGGCATGGGCCATGACCTTAAGCCCCAGCGAATGGGCGGTGGTCATGATCGATTCCAGCTCGGCCGAAGTGAAATGGCCTTCCAGCCCGCGGCCCTGCTGGCTCAACACCCCGCCGGTTGAGGTGATCTTGATCACATCGGCACCGGCGCGGCTGGCCTTGCGGACCTTTTCGGCGCATTCGACCGGGCCGGTGCAGGTATAGCCCTGATCGAGCACCGAATGGACATCTTCGCGGAAGCCTGTGGTGTCACCATGCCCGCCGACGATTGACAGGGCCGGTCCCGCCGCCACTATGCGCGGGCCGGGGATCAGGCCTTCGGCCGTGCCGCGGCGCAGTGAAAAGCCGGTGTACTGGGCGGAACCAGCATCGCGCACAGTGGTGAAGCCTGCGCGCAGCGTAAGCAGGGCATTCTTGGCCCCAACTACTACGCCCCATTCGTCCGGTTCGACCGCTTCGTTGCGATAATCGGTGCCGGGGTCGGAAGTCAGATGGACATGCAGGTCGATCAGGCCGGGCACCACGGTCTTGTCCGCCAGGTTGACCTCGCGCGCGCCGGCCGGGGCAGCGGGCGAACCCGGCACGACGCTGACAATCTTGCCGTCGGTCACGGTGATCGTGGCTGGCCCCGTCGGTTCGCTCGCGGCGTCGCGCAGGACCGAACCGGCGCGGATGACGATCGTATCGGCCATGGCCGGGCTGGTGCTGGCCAGCAGGCCGGCGAGCGCGATCACAACTTTCTTCATCGGGTAACTCCCCCCTCAATCTGCGGTTCAGGTGTGCCGCCTTATCCGTGCCCTGACAACCCGTGCTTACCGCCATGAACTTGCGGATGATGGCCTGGTTGAACCTTGAAGCCGGGCGGCGAAACGGGCAATTATGGCATGATTGAACCGACAACCCGCTGCGGGATGGGGCAGCGCCTGCGACGGAGTGAATTGATGGTTGGCAATGGCTGGGCACTTTGGCGCGCGTCACGCGGGGTTTCTGCCCTGGCGCTGACACTTGTGGCCGGGTCTGCCCTGGCTCAGGCGACGCGCGCGCCGGAAAGCATCCTGCCGCCCGTTGCCGCCCCCACGGCCGCGCCCGCTCCGCAGCAAGGCGTGCCGGCTCCGGCGGCCACCCCGGTGCCGCCCGCCACGCAAGTACCGCCGGCGCCAACGATCGAGCCCGAACTGCCGGTTCTGGAGCCGGTGCTCAACTGGCAGGTGAGCGATGCCCAGGCCCTGGCCAAGGTGATCGAAGGGATCGGCGCGCACGGACTGATCCCGGCCGATTACCAACTGGCAGAGCTGCGCGCCGCGATCCTGATGGGTCCGGGCGCCGCCCTGGACGAACAGGCCAGCCGATCCTTTGCCTGGCTGATTGAAGACATGCGTGACGGACGCACCCGCATGGATTCGCGGGTGCAGTGGTTCGCGGTCGATACCGATGTCGATCAGCGGCCCACCGCGACAGTGATGTCCGATGCTTTGGCCAGCAAGGATTTTGCCGGGATAATTGCCGGCCTGGCACCCACCCACCCGGACTATGCCAAGCTCAAGGCCGCGCTGGCCAAGACCCCGGTTGCGGACAAGGCCACGCGCGCGCTGATCCAGGTCAACATGGACCGTTGGCGCTGGCTGCCGCGCGATTTGGGCAAGTTCTACCTGCTGACCAACGTGCCCGAATTCCAGCTGCGGCTGACGGTCGATAACGAGATCATCCGGTCTTACCGCACCATCGTCGGCAAGCCGGGGCGGACAGCGACGCCGCAATTGGCCGAAGTGGTCGAAGGCGTGATCTTCAACCCGACCTGGACCGTGCCGCAGTCGATCGTGAAGGGGGAGAACCTGGGTGTGCAGCTGCTGGCCGATCCGGCCAAGGCCAAGCGCGAGAACTACAAGGTCACCAAAAACAAGGACGGCTCGATCACCGTGGTCCAGCAGCCTGGCCCGGGCAATGCCCTGGGCCTGATGAAGCTCGACATGCCGAACGAGCATGCGATCTTCCTGCACGACACGCCCAGCCGCAACCTGTTCAAGCTGGCCCAGCGCGCGCTGAGTCACGGCTGCGTGCGGACCGAGCGGGCAACCGAACTGGCGATCACCATGGCGATCCTGGGCGCCGGGATCACGCCGGACGATGCAGTCGCGATCGTCACCTCGGGCAAGTACACCCGCGTGGCGATGACCCGGACCTTCCCGGTTTACCTGACCTATTTCACCATGGCTTCGGACATCACCGGCAAGATGGGCAGGTTCAACGACCTCTACGGCCGTGACGCCCCTGTCCTCGCCAGCTTCGCCGCCCCCCGCCTCGCCTGGGATGGCAAGCGCAAGTCAAGCGAAGCGGTAATCAAGCTGGATAACCCGTTGTGATGGTTTCCCACTCTGCCGTTATCCCCGCGAAAGCGGGGACCCATCACCGGGCCTGACGGTTTGAGCGGCGGCTGGGTCTATATCCTCGCCAACCGCAAACAGGGCGCGCTTTACACTGGCGTCACTTCCGATCTCCCCGCGCGCATGACGCAGCACCGCGAAGGCAACGGCAGCAAATTCTGCGCCGAATATGGCATCGACAGGCTGGTCCATGCGGAGTGGCATGATCTGATCGAGGACGCCATCGCGCGCGAAAAGGCGATCAAACGTTGGCGGCGGGCATGGAAGATCGAATTGATCGAAACGGCCAACCCGGATTGGCGGGATCGGTGGTTTGAAATTTGCGGAAGCTAAAGCAGCTTGCTGGAATTGGAGATGGGTCCCCGCTTGCGCGGGGATGACGGACTTAGGAAAGTTCAATCCGGTCGGCGTAAAGTAGCCGACCGCCCGAGAGGTTCCATAGTGCTTCGTTGAAATGCGCCGGCGACATCGCAAAGCAGCCTTCGCTGCGGCCCAGGCGGCCGAAGCGGGCGATATAGTCTTCGCGGGCATAGTCGGCCGGGTGCATCACGATGGCGCGGTCCAGCGCATTGGAATTGTCGGCATCAAGCCCTTCAAGGCGCACCGATGTGCCATATTTGCCCTTGTACCATTCGCAGGTCAGGTAGGCTCCGCGTGAGGTCGCCTCGGAGCCCGGAACGTTCGAAAACGCTTGGAGAAATCCGCTGTGGGCCGGGTCGGAACCGCGGCCGTGGCTGACCAGGAAGGATTTGATCGTCCCGGCTTCCAGATTGACGAAGTGGAACCGCGGCAGGGTGCTGGGTCGGGCGAAATCGGCAATGCCAACGATGTCGTGCCGCCAGACCTTGGTCCCGGCGCGTTGCAGTTCGCGCCGGGCAATTTCCAGCAGCCGGGCATCATAGGCCGGATTGGGCACGACCGTGGTCGGCAGGCCCGACGGCGTTGGAGCAGGCGTGGTTGGCGCTACGCCGAAGGCTTCCTCAAACGCACGCGACAGGTTGCGGGCATGGGCCGAAGACGGCACGGCCGCCGCCGCACCGGCGGCCAGTCCGCCCAGCAAGATGTCACGCCTGTTCATGGCTCCGCTCATAACGTGCTGTGGATAACCCAGCGCTTAACGCCGATTCAAGCCTTTAAGCGGCAGAGCTGCGCGCAGCCGCGCCAAGTTGCTGTAATGCCGGGCCATCGACGCGCATCACGGTCCATTCGTCCATCAGCCGCGCGCCCAGTTTCTGGTAAAAACCGATAGCCGGGCTGTTCCAGTCGAGCACCGACCATTCGAGTCGGGCGCAGTCGCGCTCCATTGCCAGCCTGGCGAGGTGCGAGAGCAGCGCCTTGCCCAGGCCCGAGCCGCGCGCGTCCGGCCGGACGAACAGGTCTTCCAGATAGATCCCCGGCTTGCCCTCAAAGGTGGAGAAGTTGTGAAAGAACAGCGCGAAACCCTGCGGCGCGCCGTCAATCTCGCCAATCACCACCTCGGCATAGGGACGGGTGCCAAACAGCTTTTGCCCCAGCACAGCCTCATCAAAACGGACTTCGTGGAGCAGCTTTTCATAGTCGGCCAGATCGCGGATCAATTGCGCGATCAGCGGCAGGTCGGCGGGCGTGGCGGGGCGGATCGATACCATCATGCCGGCGCCCCTAGGCCAATCCGCGCCCTGAAGCGAGGCCAGAGCACGCCGAGCGAGAGCCCGGCCATGACCAGGATGAAGGCCTGGATTTTCCACCCTTGCAGCGGCTCACCCAGCAATAGCGCCGAGGAGCCGAGCCCGAACACCGGCACCAGCAGCGCAAGCGGCGCAACCTGCGCGGCCGGATGCTTGCCCAGCAGCCAGCCCCAGGCGGCATAGCCGAACATCGTATTGCCCACGGCTTGCCAAACCACGGCGCCCCAGGTGGTCCAGTCCGCCGCCGCGACCCCGGCGGCCATCCGCGACCAGCCTTCGGTCAGCAGGGCCATCGCGAAAAGCGGGGGCACGGCAAAGACGCTCGACCAGACGACATAGTTGAGCATCGGCACTGGCCCGGCGGCGCGTGCGGTCATGTTGCCAAGCGACCAGCTCAGTGCGGCCCCAAGCACCAGCAGCAGGCCCAGCGGCGTGGCGCTGCCATCGGTGTGCCAGCCGATCGTGGCCAGCCCCGCGACGGCGAGCGCCATGGCCGCGATCTGATAGGGCGCGATCTTCTCGCCAGTGAGCCGCATCGACAGGCCGATGGTCATGAAGACCTGCGTCTGGACCACCAGACTGGCAAGGCCGGGCGTGATGTCGGCCCGCATCGCGGTAAACAGCAGCCCGAACTGCCCGGCCCCAATCAGCACGCCATAGGTTGCCAGGTTCTTCAGCGGCACGGCCGGGCGCTTGATGAACAGCGCCATCGGCAGGAAGGCCAGGCTGAAACGCAACGCCGCCAGCGTCAGCGGCGGCAGGTGTGCCAGCGCGAGCTTGATGACAACGAAATTGGTGCCCCAGACGGCCATGACGCCCAAGGCTAGCAGCAGGTGAAGCGGCGGGAGATGGGCGGCCGGGGCGCGTGCGCTCACGCGGCTTTTCCGTGCAGGCTGTCCATGCTGGCCACTGCCCCGCTTTCGATTTCGGCGGCCTTTTCCTCGACCAGTTTGACGATGTGGTCGATCATGTTGTCATCCTGCACGTGGTGATCGGTCACCCCGCGCAGGTAGACCATGTGCTTGCCGTTGCCGCCGCCGGTCACGCCGATATCGGTCTCGCGCGCTTCGCCGGGGCCATTGACCACGCAGCCCAGCACCGAGAGGCTCATCGGAGTCTTGATGTGGCTGAGGGCATCCTCAAGCTTTTGCACCGTGCGGATCACGTCAAAGCCCTGTCGCGCGCAGGAGGGGCAGGACACCACCCGGACCCCGCGGGTGCGCAGGCCCAGGCTCTTGAGGATTTCATAGCCGACCCGCACTTCCTCTTCCGGCTCTGCCGACAGCGAGACGCGGATCGTGTCGCCGATCCCGGCCCACAGCAGGTTGCCGATGCCGATTGCGCTCTTGACCGTGCCGCCGATCAGCCCGCCCGCTTCGGTGATGCCCAGGTGCAGCGGGCAATCGACCGCTTCGGCCAGCCCCATGTAAGCACCGACCGCCAAGAACACGTCGCTGGCCTTCACCGCCACCTTGTATTCGTGGAAGTCATGATCCTGCAGCAGCTTGATGTGATCGAGGGCAGACTCGACCAGCGCCTCGGGGCAGGGCTCGCCGTATTTTTCGAGCAGGTCCTTCTCCAGGCTGCCAGCGTTGACCCCGATGCGGATGGCGCAGCCATTGGCCTTGGCGGCGCGGACCACTTCGGCAACGCGATCGCTGGAGCCGATATTGCCTGGGTTGATCCGCAGGCAGGCCGCGCCCGCGTCCGCCGCTTCAAGCGCGCGCTTGTAGTGGAAATGGATGTCGGCCACGATCGGAATGCGCGCTGCCTTGACGATCTTGGGCAGGGCCGCGGTGCTTTCTACGTCCGGGCAGGAGACGCGGATGATGTCCGCCCCGGCCTCTTCACAGCGGCGGATCTGGTTGATCGTTGCCACCGGATCGGAGGTGAGCGTGTTGGTCATGGTCTGGACCGTGATCGGCGCATCGCCGCCGACGGGAACCTTGCCCACCATGATCTGCCGGGACTTGCGCCGCGCGATCTCGCGCCAGGGACGGACTGAAGACATGCCGCGTCCTTAATGCATGGACCGGATCAGGCAAAGCCTGATCCTTGGGCCCGATCCTTGGGCCCGATCCCTATGCAGGTTCAGCTCAGAACAGCTGCGCGAAGAGGAATTCCTCGTCGAGTTGCTCGCCAACGCGAAAAGTGATGTCGGCCACCTTGTCAAAGCCATAGCGGCGATAGAAGCGGTGGCCGCCGTCGTTATAGGCATAGACCGAGATCTGCACTTCGTCCGCGCCGCGCGCGGCAAATTCGCCCATGGCCCAGTCCATCAGCTTGCCGCCGATCCCCATGCCGGTAGCGCCTACGGCGGTGTAAAGCTGCTTCAGTTCCATGACCCGCTGGCCCCGGGCATGTCCCGGAAAGCCGCAGGTCAGACCGATTTTGCAATAGCCGAGCAACACGCCGTCCTGTTCGGCCAGGCGATAGACGCGGTCCGGATTGGCCAGTTCGGCGGCAATGGCCGGTTCAGAAAGGCTCTCGGTCAGGAAGGTGTTGAGGTCCTGCTCGGAGTAAAGCGTCCCGAACTTGGCGACGAAGGCATCGATCGCCAGGCGCGACAGAGCCGGGATATCAGCTTCGCAGGCCGGCCGCAGCAGCAGTTGGCTAGCGTCAGCCACGCGGGCGGCCCTGCGGATAGGTGCCGAGCACGCGCAGTTCCTTGCAGTGGAAGGCCAGTTCTTCCATTGCGCGGTCGACCGCCGGATCGCCCGGGGCGCCGACGATGTCGGCATAGAACCGGGTCGCGGCGAAGCTGGCACCCTTCTGGTAGCTTTCGAGCTTGGTCATGTTGACGCCGTTGGTCGCGAAGCCGCCCATCGCTTTGTAGAGCGCAGCGGGGATGTTCTTCACCTCGAAGACGAAGGTGGTCATCGTTACCGTACCAGCGAGCGTGGCGGGATCGAGCGGCTGGCGCGAGAGGACCACAAAGCGGGTCATGTTGTCCGCCGCATCCTCGACATTTTCAGCGATGGTCTTGAGGCCATAGAGCTCGGCGGCGATCTTGGGCGCAATGGCGCAGGCCTCAAGGTCGCCCTGCTCGGCAACGAAGGCAGCGGCCCCGGCCGTGTCGGCATAGGCCAGCGGGACAATGCCCCGCTCGCGCAGGAACACGCGCGATTGGCCCAGTGCCTGGGGGTGCGAATAGGCGGCCTTGAACGGGCCATCTCCCAGCGCCATCAGGTCATGGTGGATCGCCATGAAGTGCTCACCCACTATCGCCAGCCCGCTTTCGGGCAGCAGGAAGTGGATGTCTGCCACGCGGCCGTGCTGCGAATTCTCGATCGGAATGATTGCTCGCCCGGCGCGGCCATCCTTCACCGCTTCCAGCGCATCTTCAAAGCTGAAGCAGGGCAGCGGCAGGCAGTCCGGCGCATATTCCAGGGCGGCGCGGTGACCGTTGCAGCCGGGTGCGCCCTGGAACGAGACCGCACGCGCCGGATCGGCCGCAGCGGCGCGGACCATTTCTTCGACACGGGCGAGCGCGGGGGCGGGATAGGAATGCATGACGCGAAGCCCCTAGGCCGCGCGGGCGCGCTCTGCAAGCTGGCGGCGTCCGAGCGGCGGGCGGTCAGTGGCCCGCGGCGGTGGCAAGGCGGCTTCCCACAGCGCATGGATCACGTGCCACAGCTTGCGCGCGCCAGAGGTATGGATGCGGTGATCCCAGGCGTGTTCGCCCGCCGCATCGACCGCGCGAGCTATGTGGCCATAGATCCCGGCCGCGGCCAGCACCGCCCAGCGCTGGCGAAAGCCGAGGCGCCCGGCACCGATCCGGGCCGAAGCCTCGTAAGTCTCGGCCATCGCGCACATCCGGTGGACCAGCGCGGTCAGCGGGCGGCGGTAATGGGGCTTCATCTGCTCGCCGGGTGGAATATCCGCCTCCACCAGCCATTCGAGCGGCAGGTAGCAGCGATCGGCGGCGTCATCCTCGTCGAGGTCGCGGGCGATATTGGCGAGCTGGAAGGCGAGGCCGAGGTCACAGGCGCGGTCCAGCGTGTCCTCGTCATCGGGGGCAACGCCCATGACCACGGCCATCATCACGCCCACAGCCCCGGCGACATGGAAGCAATATTGCAGAAGGTCCGCCTCGCTCCGCGGCCGCCAGTCAGCGGCATCGAGCGCGAAACCTGCGATCACGTCATCGGCCATGGCCGCGGTAATGCCGCATTCGCGCGCGACCAGGCCGAAGGCATCAAACGATGGGTCGCCCGTCGGCTCGCCAGCCAGGGCCTTGGCGGTCAGCTTGCGGATCGTGGCCAGGCGCGCCTCGGCCCCGGCCTGTTCACCCAGGGTCCCGCCATGGTCCTGGTTGTCGGCCAGGTCATCGCAGCGGCGGCACCAGGCGTAGAGCAGCCAGACCCGTTCGCGCGTCGGTCGATCGAACAGACGGCTGGCCATGGCAAAGCTTTTCGATCCGCGCATGATCGATTGGCGGGCATGGGCGAGGAGCTGGGCGCGGTCCGCCGCAAGGTTCACAAGTCGCTCGTCTTCATCGCGAAGATCGGGGTGTGCGGCTCGTGCGCGGCCATGCGGGTCAGCAGCAGGTCCAGTTCCGGCTCAGCAATGATGATCCCGGCATGGGCTGGGCGGATGAAGCCGACCGCGATCATGTGGTGGTTGAAGGCCAGCAACTGATCATAGAACCCAAAGGCGTTGAGCAGGCCAACCGGCTTGGCGTGATAGCCAAGCTGCGCCCAGGACACCGCTTCCCACAGCTCATCCATTGTGCCGACCCCGCCTGGGATGGTCAGGAAGCCATCGGACAGGTTGGTGAAGGCCAGCTTGCGTTCGTGCATGCCGGAGACGACGTGCAGCTCGGTGCAGCCGCGATGCGCCACCTCCGAATTGACCAGGGCTTCGGGGATCACGCCGATCACTTCGCCACCGGCTTCGAGGGCGCTGTCGGCTACCGCGCCCATCAGGCCCAGCTTGCCGCCGCCATAGACCACGCCGATCCCGCGTTCAGCCAGGGTGCGGCCGACTTCGCGGGCTATTTCGATGTAGCCCGGATCTTCGGGCGTGGCCGAACCGCAATAGACGGCAATCCGCTTCATCGCAGATCCTCCACCATCAGGCGGGCGGTGGCCTTGGCGCTGCCGACCACGCCGGGAATGCCGGCGCCCGGGTGGGTGCCGGCACCGACCAGGTAGAAGTTCTTCACCTTGTCATCGCGGTTGTGGCCGCGGAACCAGGCGCTTTGCGTCAGGATCGGCTCTAGGCTGAAGGCGCTGCCCAGATAGGCGTTAAGGTCCAGCGCGAAATCGCGCGGGGCATAGTGGAACTTGGTTACGATCCGGTCATGGATGTCGGGGATCAAGCGGCGACCAACCTCGTCCAGCACGCGCTTTTCGATCATCGGGCCCACGGTTTCCCAGTCGATCGGCAGCTTGCCCTGGTTGGCGACCGGGATCAGCGCATAGAATGTGCTCTTGCCCGGCGGAGCGACCGAGGGATCGGTGACCGAAGGGTGGTGCAGGTAGATCGAGAAGTCCTGCGGCAGGACCCCGTGCTGGTAGATATCGTCCAGCAGGCCTTTGTAGCGCGGCCCGAATAGGATCATGTGGTGCGGGATGCCCGGCCAGGTGCCTTCCAGCCCGAAGTGGACCACGAACAGGCTGGGCGAGAACCGCTTGCGCGCCAGGCTGCGCGCCATCTGCGGGCCGCGCGGGCTTTCGGACAGCAGGTCGCGATAGGAATGCATGATGTCGGCATTGCTGGCCACGGCATCGAACCGTTCGGTCCAGCCGGACTGGCATTCCACTTCGGTCGCGCGGTTGCCCAGGGTGTGGACCTGGACCACCGGATCGTGCAGCCGCAGCGTGCCGCCCAGCCGTTCGAAGTGCTTCACCATCCCGGCGATCAATTGGTTGGTGCCGCCCTTGGCCCACCACACGCCGCCGTCCTTTTCCAGCTTGTGGATCAGGGCATAGATCGAACTGGTGGTCATTGGGTTGCCGCCCACCAGCAGGGTGTGGAACGACAGCGCCTCGCGCAGTTTCTCGCTTTTGATGAAGCTGGAAACCATCGAATAGACTGATCGCCAGGCCTGGTACTTGGCCAGGGCCGGGGCGGCCTTGATCATGCTTGCGAAGTCAAGGAAAGGCACGTGGCCCAGCTTGACATAGCCTTCCTCGAACACCCCGGCGGAATATTGCAGGAATTCCTCGTAACCGGCCAGGTCACCCGGGGCGACGCGGGCAATTTCGCGGGCCAGCCCGGCTTCGTCATTCGAATAGTCGAAATTGGTGCCGTCAGGCCAATTGAGCCGGTAGAAGGGCATGACCGGCATCAATGTCACATCATTGGCAATGTCGTGGCCGGTCAGCGCCCACAGTTCCTGCAAGCAGGCGGGATCAGTGATCACGGTCGGTCCGGCATCAAAGGTGAAGCCGTCCTTCTGCCAGTGATAGCCACGCCCGCCGGGCTTGTCGCGGGCTTCGACCACCACGGTCTCGATCCCGGCCGATTGCAGGCGGATCGCCAGCGCAAGGCCGCCGAACCCGGCACCGATCACGCAGGCGCGCTTGCCGGTGGGCACGGGCAGGGTTGGAGTTGCGGGGACTACATCTGTCATTGTCATGCTCTTTCGGCCATCGGCATGCCTGACGCAAGCAAGGCGCGCATTGCGCCCAGTACTGGCACCGGCGGTTTGCCCACCAGCACCCGCGCCTTGTCGGCAAAGGTGGAGCGCGCGGCATAGAACCGCTCGATGCTAGGTTCGGGCAGGCGATAGAATCGTTCGAAAATCCGGTAGCGCTGATCGGGATCGCCGGCGCCGAACAACATCGCGCCAAGCCGGCGGTAGAAGGTTGTGGCCGACCAGTGGCGCGCCGCTTTGTCTTCCAGCAGGGCGGCAAGCTGCTCGCCCGGCAGGTCTGCCTCGCGCGCAATCAGTTGCGCCGTGGCGACCGCCTGCGGCAGGGTATAGCTGGTCAGCGGATGAAGAAATCCGGCTCGCGCCCCGGCGCGGGCGACCCCGGGCAGGCGCAGCAATTGCTGCCATGCGCTGAAGTCCCCGCCGGTCACGACCGGGAGCACGCCGGTCTCATGCCCCAGCAATTCGCCGCGCCAGCCGTGCTGGTTGCAATAGGCATCGATCCGGCTCGACAGCGCGCGGCGATCAAGTTCCGGGCTGTCGGCGTAATAGGTGTCTTCGATGAACAGCTCGTCATGGGCCAGCGGCAGGACATAGACGAAGCGATAGGCGCCATGCTGGACCACGCGCGCGTCCATGATCACCGGGCGGGTCAGCCCGTGGGGCCGATCGGTGCGCAGGTGGCGACCCATGAACACCTGCCAGCCGCCGTGCAGATGATGGCTCGGTTCGAACCCGCGGCAGTCGATCACGGTCCGCGCGGCAATTCGTTCGCCATTGGCCAGGTCCACCCCGTCGCTGTCGAGCGCCGCGACCGAGGCGTTGCAACGGATGGCGCCGGGGGCCAGCTCGCGGGCGAGCGCGGCCGCGAAGTCCGCCGAACCAAGCGAACGATAGGGTGTCGTCAGCCTGCGGCGATGGGCCGGAAAGGCAACTTCATAGCCCTCGTCCCAGCGGGTGATGCGCATGCCGGAAAGCAGGTCCGCCCCGGCCTCGTCCAGATCGCTGGCAAACCATGACCAGCGGTGGTTGCCGCCCAGCGTTGGACCCGCTTCGAGCAGCATGACGTCCAGCCCCGGCCGGGCCCGCCGCAGGGCGAGCGCGATCAAGCCGCCGGACAGTCCCCCTCCGGCAATGGCA
>JBEGJL010000125.1:0-6590 GCA_041184605.1 Pseudomonadota bacterium | reverse complement strand
CCCATCAGCAATATCGGGCGCAGTCGGACTTTATGCATTGGGCCGTCTGGTCTGGTTCGTGACGGGCCGGCGGCTGGTGACGCTGGTCGCGATGTTCCTGGTGGCGACCAATTTTTTATGGTTCGTGATGAGCCGGATCGCCATGCTCGACATGTTCATGGCCATGTTCGGCATGGTCGGCCTGTGGCTGGCGGCCAGCGCCGTGCGCTTGCCCGATCAAGGCCGCTGGCGGCTGGCGCTGGCGGGCGTGGCCATGGGGCTGTCGCTAGGCGCCAAGTGGTCCGTTGCGCCGCTGCTGGCGGTGCCGGGGCTGGTCTTTTTGGTGTGGAAGCTGCGCGATCGGGGCTGGCGGGGCCTGTACCAGCGGCAGGGCGGCCCGGTTCCGGGGATCAGCCTGGTCGAAGCCGGACTGTGGCTGGGACTGGTGCCGCTGATCGTTTACTGGCTGACCTTTTGGCCGGCGTTTCACTGGGCCAAGGACCCGGTCAATCCATGGGATCCGATTGGCTGGCACGTCTATATGCTGCAATTGCAGGACAGCGTGACCAAACCCCACCCCTATCGCTCATACTGGTACCAGTGGATCGGCAACTGGCGGGCGATCTGGTTCCTCTACCAGCCGGTTGACGGGGCGCAGCGCGGCATCCTGCTGATTGGCAATCCCTTCACCATGCTGGCCGGGCTGGCGGCCTTCCTGTGGTGCCTGTGGGCCGGATGGCGCGGGCGCATCGAGGCGTGGATCTTTGCCGGCCTCTACGCGATCCAGATCCTGTTCTGGGCGCTGTCATCCAAACCGGTGCAGTTCTATTACCACTATCTGCTGCCGGGCACCTTCCTGATGATCTGTCTGGCGCTGGCGCTGGAAGACCTGTGGCAGCGCAAGGACCGCTGGCGCTGGCTCGCGGCAACATCGCTGGCAATCAGCCTGGGGATGTTCATCTACTTCTACCCGATCCTCTCCGCCGCCAAGCTGTGCTGCGGGCGACCGAGTTTCGAAGCGTGGATGTGGCTGCGTAGCTGGCGCTAGTACTTGCCCCAGACGAACTTGCTGGACAGGGCGAAGTTCCAGACCGAGGCAAGCACGATCCCGATCGCCGCAGCCGGATAGGCGTGGAAGCCAATCCGCACCAATGCGGTTGCCACGCCGATCTGGGTCAGGATGCCGAATGAGCTGGTCAGCGCGAATTGCGCCCAGCCGCGCAGCAGCGGGCCGAAACCGCGCAAACGCTTGTCGGCATAGGTCAGTTCGTTGTTGAGCACGAAGTTGAACGTCATCGCCATGATCGCGGCGGTGGTCTGGCCGATAATGAAGTTGGTTTCGTTGGGGTAATGGCTGACCGCATAGCTTCCGCCCAGCATCCGCAGCATCAGGGCCAGGATGCTGAAATGGACCACGGCCCCCATCGCCCCGACGGTGCCGAACAGGGCAAAGCGGGTCGGGATGATCCGGCCGAGCCACTTGTCGTAAAGGCCAACCAGGAATTCGAAGACAACCGTGCGGTCAAGCTTGCTCTCGCCTTCGGCGCGGGCGGCAAAATTCATGGGAAGTTCCTTGATGCGCAGCGGCTCTTCGACCGTGGCAAGAATATCGAGCAGGATCTTGAAACCCACGCCCGACAGGCGGTGGGCATCGGCGCGCAGAGTTTCGGTGCGCAGCATGAAGTATCCGCTCATCGGATCGGTCAGTTCAACGCCGGTCACCTTGTTGGCGATGCGGTTGGCGAAGTTGGAAGCCTTGACCCGATCAGGCCGGCCCCATTCCTCGGTGCTGGAACCTTCGGCAAAGCGGCTGGCATAGGCCAGGTCATAATCCCCGCTCTCGATCGCGGCGAGCATCTGCGGCAACAGCGCCGGATCGTGCTGGTGATCGGCATCCATCACGGCCACCACCGGAGCAGCGGTAGCGCACATCCCCTCGATCGCTGCCGAGGACAGCCCGCGTCGGCCAATCCGCTGGATCACGTGGACGCGCGGATCCTCCTGCGCGATCGCGCGGGCTTCATCAGAAGTGCCATCGGGGCTGTTGTCATCGACCACGATGACTTCCCAGCTGATCCCGGCAAGCGCCTTGTCCAGACGCTCCACCATGGTGCGCAGGTTCTTGCGCTCATTATAGGTTGGCAGGACGACGCCAAGGCGGATGGTCATGTTACAGGCGCTCCAGCACGGCATCGCCGATCGCGGCGGTGCCGTGGCTGCCGCCAAGGTCCCCCCCGCGAATGCCATCGGCCAGGGCCTTGGCCACGGCAGCTTCGATCCGTGCAGCTTGCGCTTCCAGGCCCAGCGAGTGGCGCAGCAGCATCGCAGCAGACAGGATCGTTGCCATCGGGTTGGCCAGCCCCTTGCCCGCGATATCCGGGGCCGAGCCGTGGATCGGTTCGTAAAGCCCCATCTTGCCGTCCGACAGGCTGGCCGAGGCGAGCAGGCCGATCGAGCCGACGCACATCGAGGCCTGGTCCGAAAGGATATCGCCAAACAGGTTGCCGGTAACGATCACGTCAAACTGGCCCGGATTGCGCACCAGCTGCATCGCGGCGTTATCGACGTACATGTGGGTCAGTTCGACCTCGGGGTAGTCCTTCGCCACGTCGATCATCACGTCACGCCAGACCTGCGAGGTTTCAAGCACGTTGGCCTTGTCTACCGAGCAGAGCCTCTTGCCCCGGCCCATCGCGGCGCGGAACCCAACATGGGCGATGCGGCGCACCTCGTCTTCGGCATAGGACATCATGTCCCAGCCCTGACGGCGACCGTCCGGCAGGGTGCGGATGCCCTTGTCGCCGAAATAGACATCGCCGTTCAGTTCACGGACGATCAGCAGATCAATCTGGCTGGCTACTTCGGGGCGCAGCGCCGATGCATCCTCTAGCCCGGCAAAGACCTTGGCGGGGCGCAGGTTGGCGAATAGGCCAAGTTCCTTGCGCAGGCCGAGGATTGCCTGTTCGGGGCGCAGGTGCCGTTCAAGTTGATCGCAATCGGGATCGCCGACAGCGCCGAACAGCACGGCATCGCATGACCGGGCGATTTCCAGCGTTTCGGCCGGCAGCGGGTGGCCGTGGCGCTTGTAGGCAGCGCCCCCAACATCGCCCTCGAATAGGGCCAGCTCTGGCAAATCGAGCGCTTCAAGCACCCGCACCGCTTCGCGCGTCACTTCCGGTCCGATGCCGTCGCCCGCAAAAACCGCAATCTTCATCTGGTCCCCAACCTATTCAATCCGGCCAAGCCGCTCCCGCAGCATGGCGCGCGCCGCCATAACATCGCTTCTCCGATCGGCAAGCGGATAGCGCGCCACCAGCTGGCCAAGCTTGTCGAAGCTGGCCAGCTGGGCATTCCAGTCAGGATCGGGGGAACGTTCTACTTCGCCATAACCCAGTTCGCGCAGCAGCAGCGCCTCAAAGGCGGTCATGCCCGGAAGCCACCCCCGCGCCGACGGGGCGTGACAGATCGCATCAAGCAGCGCGACCAGCGCCTGGTAAAGCGCCGGATAAGGCTGGCGTTCGGGCAAGGCCGCAGCGGCCAGCGTGGTGGCCCAGGTAATCGCCGCGGCGGCGAGCGGTTCGGTCAACCATGGTCCCCGGCTGGCGACCAGCTCGACCCGAGCCGAGGGCAATTGGCTGCCCGGCCGGGCCCGCAATTCGGCCTCCACAAGGTTGCCCGGCAGCAGCACCGGACGCAGCGTCCGCCCCCGACCACCAGCGACATAGCTGGCGATCAGGCCGTGGTCTTCGCTCAATACGCGCAGGATCACACCCGTCTCACCGTGGGTGCGGGCGGCGCAGACGATGGCTGGGGTGCGCAGGTCCATGGGGCGGCCTTACCGCGCCCGGCGCAGCTTGGGGAGAACCTACTTCTTGGCCTTGGCCTTCAGCGCGGCTTCAAGTGCGGCCACACGTTCAGCCAGGGCTTCGTTCTCTTCGCGGGCCTTGGCGGCCATGGCCTTGACCGTGTCAAATTCCTCACGGCTGACGAAGTCGAGCCCGCCCATCGCCTCACGAAAACGCTCGCGCGCGCTTTCGCGGGCTTCACGGCCTGCACCGGCAACAGTTCCTGCGGCGCTGTTCAGCAGCTTGGCAAGATCGGCGAACAAGGGGTTCTGGCTCTGCATGGCGGCTAGATGGTCCCGCGCGCGAAAGGGTTCAAGCCCTATTCGAAGCTAACCGTGGAGACGGCGCCGGAAACATCCTGTCCATCGGCGGCTGGATTGGCTTCAAGGAACTGCCAGTTGAGCACCGCCGCGAACAACACCCAGGCCATGTAGGGCAGCAGCAACATGCCCGCGAGCGGGCGCACCCGCCAGAACAGCACCAGGGTGGCCAGCACGGCCACATCGATTACCAGCAGCAGGATGAGGGCTCCGGTAATCTGGTGGGCGCCGAAAAAGAGCGGGGTCCAGGCCAGGTTGAGCGCGAGCTGGACCGCGAATACGGCAATGGCTGCCCTGCGCCCGGCCGCTCCACGCGCGGTAACGACCAGCGCCAAGGCAAAACCCATCAGCACATAAAGGATGGTCCAGACGATTCCGAAGGTGGCTGGCGGCGGGAACAGCGACGGCTTTACCAGCGAAGCAAACCATGGCGTCCCCGCACCTCCCCCAGCCGTCCCGCTGATTGCTCCAAGCAGGACGATCCCGGGGACCAGAAACAGCGACCAGCGGATGAAGCTGGCGCGCAGCTGCGCAGACGAGGCAAGAGCCGACATGCATTCCCTCCGATTGGCACCCCCTCGATTCGGCGAAGAGGCGGAGAATGAAGGGGATATGGCCGGGACAGGCCGTCTAGGCAATCGCCCTTAACCGTGATTGCCGCGTCGGGCCGCGATCAGGAACTCAACATTGCCTTCGGGGCCAGTGATCGGGCTTTCGACGATTCCCTGTACCTGCCAGCCCAGTCCTTCGATCCAGCTGCGTACTTCATCGCAAACACGGGCGTGTAGCGCCGCATCGCGCACAACCCCGCCCTTGCCCACTTCGCCGCGGCCAACCTCAAACTGCGGCTTGATCAACGCAACCAGCTGGCAATCAGGCGCAGCCAGATTAAGCGGTACTTCCAATACCTTGGATAGCGAAATGAAACTGGCGTCACAAACGACCCAGGTGCATGGGCGGTCAATCTGCGCCGGGGTCAAGATGCGGGCGCTGGTCTGTTCCAGCACGGTCACACGCGGATCCTGCCGCAGTTTCCAGGCCAGCTGGTTGGTGCCGGAATCGACCGCAAAAACGTGCTCCGCCCCCTTTTGCAGCAGCACGTCGGTAAAGCCGCCGGTCGAACTGCCGATGTCCATCGCCGTCGCGCCCGCCGGGTCGAGGCCAAAGTGCTCGATCGCATGGGCCAGCTTGATCCCGCCACGCGAGACCCAGGGGTGATCACGCCCGCGCACATCCAGCGGAGCATCGGCGGGCAGACTGTGACCGGGCTTGGCAAGCTTGGTTTCGCCTGAGAAAACCAAGCCTGCGAGCACCAGCGCCTGCGCACGGCTGCGGCTTTCAGCCAGCCCGCGATCGACCAGCAACTGGTCAACGCGCGTCTTGGGCGATTTGGCGGATCGGGTCTGAGTCATGGCTGGCGGGGCTTGTCGCTGGGCGAGCCTCATTCCATAGTGCGGTGATGAAGGCAAATGTCCTGCTGCCAAGCCTGCTTGGGCTGACGCTGCTAAGCGCCTGCGCGCCCCGGGCTTCGGCGCCGGCACCGGCCCCGCGCCCGGTAGAAACTCCTGCACCGACACCGCAAGTCGTGCCTCGCCCGGTCGCGGACTGGCGCGACGCGCCCCTAACTCCTGGCGGGTGGAGCTGGGCTGTGGTCGGCGGTCGGTCGACCGCACGCTTCGCGGCGACCGGACAGGCTCCGCTCGTGCAGTTGACTTGCCTGACCAAGGGGACACTCCAGTTGACCCACGCCGGATTGGTCGAGACGGCGGTGCCCCTGGGCGTAACCACCTCATCTGGAATTTTCCCGCTGCTGAGTGATCCGGCCATTCCGGGCACGAGTGGCGTTACCGTGACTTTGTCCGCACGCCTGCCGGTGCTGGATGCGATCACCTATTCGCGTGGCCGATTCGTGATTGAGGTGCCGGGACAGCCGCCCAGCTATTTGCCGGCCTGGCCCGAGGTTGCACGGGTTGTCGAGGATTGCCGCTGATCCCGTCCGGCCTGCCGCAACGGGCCTGTGGATGATCCACGAAGTGCCGGATTCTGACGCTAAAAAAATCAAACGCAAGTCTTGTTGTCCGGACAGGAATGATTCACATTCCGATCCAAGGCCCATCGGGCTTCGCCGATGGCCCCGGCCTCTCTGCGGAGAGGTCTATGGCTCAACAGCGCGAAAGGAGGTGACCGATGTCTCATGGTTCAGCAGGGAGGTCGGTAACCCGCACAATGGAGCATTATCGCTGAGGTCGATGTAAGCGATAGAGGCTTCGTGAGCGGCGCTTCCGGCCGCTGACCATGCGAAGGGCCACCCGGTTACGCCGTGGTGGCCCTTCTCATTTTCTGCCTGCACGATAATTACCTTTTTCTTGTCTCGCCGGTAATTTTCACCCAGAGGCCAAGCTGCAAATCCTGAAAGGACCCGCAATCCATGTCTGCTGCCCTGCCC
>JBEGJL010000124.1:0-2630 GCA_041184605.1 Pseudomonadota bacterium | reverse complement strand
TTTCGGCATTAATCGTGATGGCGGGCCTGGCCTCGCCCGACGCCCTTCCTGCTTGTTCGGGTGACGGCGGAGCAGGGGTGGCCACCGCCTCAGCCTCGCGGTCAAGCGGATCGACCAGGAGGTTGCCACTTTCATCGCTGCGGATGCGCAGGCCCTCGCGTTCACCAATGGTGGCGACAACCTTGTTCTCGATATCGGCAAAGACCGCCTGGTTGATGGCGGCCAACAAGCCTGAGGCCGGCAGGGCAATCAGCAGCACGACCCCGACCTTGATCCAGAACGGACGAGGGTCAAGCAGCCGGACCAGCGGATAGAGCGCCAGGGTCACCGCCATCGACGCCGCCGTCACCAGACACCGCCGCCACAGCAAGGCATCGAACAGCTCAAGCCCGACCAGCCAGCCGCGCAGGGTCGTCAACGCAAAATAGGCCAGCCAGACCCCGGCGATCGAGGCCAGGACCAGCTTGAATGGCACGCGCGGGGTGGATGGCACGGCGGAATCCATGGCCCTGCCTAGCCCGGTTTCGGGCAATCGCGCCAGCGGCTTGGTCGAACCGCAGGTGTCATTGGTCGAAGGTGAACGCGGGCCTATTTGACTGGCAACAGGCCTTCGCGGGCAATCTTTTCCTTCCAGACCAGTGGGGCAAGCTGGTGGACATTGTTGCCTTCGCTATCCACGGCAACTGTCACCGGCATATCTTCGACCGTGAATTCATAGATCGCTTCCATGCCCAGATCTTCAAAGGCGATGACCTTGGCCTCGCGGATCGCCCGCGCCACCAGGTAGGCTGCGCCGCCAACCGCCATGAGGTAGGCCACCTTGTGCTTGGCGATCACCTCGGTCGCACCCTGGCCGCGTTCGGCCTTGCCGATCATGGTCAGCAAGCCCAGCTCACACATCATGTCGGTAAAGCTGTCCATCCGCGTCGCGGTGGTCGGGCCGGCCGGGCCAACCACTTCGCCCATCACCGGATCGACCGGGCCGACATAATAGATCGAGCGGCCCTTGAACTCGACCGGCAGGGCCTCGCCCTTGGCGAGCATGTCCTTGATCCGCTTGTGGGCGGCATCACGGCCGGTCAGCATCTTGCCGTTGAGCAGCAGCCGGTCGCCCTGCTTCCAGCCGCGCACTTCCTCGGCCGTCAGCGTATCAAGATTGACGCGTTTCGCGGCCTTGTCCGGAGTCCAGTGAACTTCGGGCCATTCCTTGAGGTTCGGCTTTTCGAGGAAGCTCGGGCCAGAGCCATCGAGCGTGAAATGGGCGTGGCGGGTAGCGGCGCAGTTCGGGATCATCGCCACCGGCTTTGACGCAGCATGGCACGGCGCATCCATGATCTTGACGTCAAGAATCGTCGATAGCCCGCCAAGTCCCTGGGCACCGATGCCCAGCGCGTTGACCTTGTCAAAGATCTCGATCCGCATCGCTTCGATATCGTTCTGCGGCCCGCGCTGCTTCAGCTGGGCCATGTCAATCGGCTCCATCAGCGCCTGCTTGGCCAGCAGCATGCAGTGTTCAGCTGTACCCCCAATGCCGATGCCCAGCATGCCCGGCGGGCACCAGCCAGCGCCCATTTGCGGCAGCATTTCCACCACCCAGTCAACGATGTTGTCGCTGGGGTTCATCATCTTGAACTTGGACTTGTTCTCGCTGCCGCCACCCTTGGCCGCGACATCGATGCTGACCTTGCTGCCCGGCACCATGGTGACATGAAGCACCGACGGCGTGTTGTCGCGGGTGTTGCGGCGGGTGAAGGCCGGATCGGCGAGGACCGAGGCGCGCAGCTTGTTTTCCGGATGGTTGTAGGCGCGGCGCACGCCTTCATCGACCACTTCCTGCAATGATCGGCCCGATTCCAGCCGGCAGTTCTGGCCCCATTCCACGAAGACATTGACGATGCCGGTGTCCTGGCAGATCGGACGGTGCCCTTCGGCACACATCCGGCTGTTGGTCAGGATCTGGGCGATCGCATCCTTGGCGGCCGGGCCCTGTTCGGCCTGATAGGCATCGCCCAGCGCGCGGATATAGTCCATCGGGTGGAAATAGCTGATGAACTGCAGCGCATCGGCCACGCTTTCGACCAGGTCTTCCTCGCGAATGGTCACCATCTCGGTCATGAAATCGATTCCTCGGACGGGGGTGTTTGCTCGTGCCTTAGGCCCGGAACGGCCCTCCCGTCAAAGCGCTTGGCGCGCGGCGGCGCTTCGCTTAGAAGCAAGGCGATTGCGGCGCTGTGTTGTTTTTGCAATACAGTCTGCTCAGAAGGGTTAAATCATGACTATCACTGCCGAGCGTCCGGGCACCGACCTTGCCGCTGCCCGCCGCGCGATGATCGACAGCCAGCTCCGCACCAGCGGGGTCAACGATCCCGCCGTGCTTGAAGCCTTCGCCCGCGTCGCGCGCGAGGATCACGTGCCCGCTGCGGCCCGGGCCCACGCCTATATCGACCGCGCAATCCCGCTGGGCGATGGCCATGCCCTGGCCGCGCCGCTGTTTCATGGCCGCATGCTGGTTGAGGCCGGATTGCGCAGCGATGACAAGGTCTTGGTCGTGTCCTGCGGCAGCAGTTATCTGGCCGCCCTGCTCGAAGGCCTGGTCGCCAAGGTGACGACCGTCAGCGCCGCCGATGCCG
>JBEGJL010000123.1:0-4313 GCA_041184605.1 Pseudomonadota bacterium | reverse complement strand
ATCCGCGATTGGGCGAAGCCTTCGCCGAACATCGGCACTTGCGGTCCGACCTGCGCCTTTTTGGGTCCAGCGGCAAAGGGCATGAAAACCATCGGGTTGGCGACCTTGTCGCCTTCCTGGTTGAACCGCGCGCAGACGATGTTGAGCGCAGTGACGAGGTACTCGGTGAGTACACCTTGTCCGGCCATCTCGGGACCTGTGCCGGTGACCACCCGGCCCTTGGTGCCGCTGGCGAACATCCGTGCGGCCTTGACCAGCTGCTCAGGCGCAATACCGGCACGTTCTGCGGCTTTCAGGGGCGTGTAGTCCTTCACCGCCTCAGCCAGGGCTTCGAACCCATCGACATGGGCCGCCACAAAGTTACGGTCATAGAGACCCTCGGCGATGATGACGTGGAGCATCCCGCCGAGCAGCGCCGGGTCCTCGCCCGGCTTGACCTGCAGATAGAGGTCGGCCAGCGCCCCGGTATCGCTCTCGCGCGGGTCGGCGACGATCACCTTGAGCCCGCGCGCCTTGGCATCGCGCAGCCGCCGCGAGGGTGAGAACGGCGGCACACCGCCCGAGGGCGTGTAGTGCGAGACCAGCGGGTTGTTGCCGACGAACATGACCACGTCGGACTCTTCGAAATTGTTGGGTCCCCCCATCCATTGACCATAGCGCGCGGTGGTAAAGACCTTGGCGGGCTGGTCGACCGTGACCGAGGTGTACCAATTGCGGGTCCCGATTGCTTCCGCAAGCGCGAAGGAAGTGCCCAGTACCGCACTGTTCTGGAAGGCATTGGTGCCGCAATAGAGCGCGATCGAATGAGGGCCGTGCTCAGCCACGATAGCCTTGATCCGCGCGGCTATGTCGACCAGCGCCTGTGCGGTGGTGGTCTCGACGAACTGGTCGTCTTTGCGCACCAGCGGGCGGACGATCCGCTCGGGCAGGTTGTGCATGTCGGGCATCTGCCGGCCTTTGACACAGGTATAGCCGCCGAACAGCGGATTGTCGGGATCGCCGCGTACCGCCTTGACCTTGTCATCCTCGACATCGACCAGCATCGCGCAGCTGGCATGGCAAAACCGGCAAAAGGTGCGGAGCGTCTTGGCGGCCATGGCGTATCTCCCGATCCAGGCGCAAGGCTATCGCTCAAGCCGGTGGCAGAACACTGCCTATAAAGAGGGGGGCGATCCTTTCGGACCGCCCCCGCACCCTGCCCCCCTTTGGCAGGTGTCAGTAACGGAAGGTCAGTTGAGCCTGGATCGTCCGCGGCTGTGCCACGTAGCCAGTCTGATTGGCCAGCACGCCAGCCGCAGTCCCCGCGCCGCTGCCGGTGTTCGGTGTGTCGGTGCCACCGGTGCGGTAGAAGCGGTTGGTCAGGTTCTTGCCGATGACCGCCAGCTCGAACCTGTCATCGGAGAACTTGAGGCGCGCCGCTGCATCGAGCTGCACATAGCTATCCTGCTTGGTGAAGAAATTACCGAAGGCAGACGTGATGTAATCACCGCTGTAGCGGGCGTCTCCAGAGACGCCGAACTTCATGCCGCCACCGATTTCGGCCTCATAGTTGAAGCCGAGAGTCCAGGTCCAATCCGGAGCCATTGCGGTCGGGAACCCGTTCAGGTTCTGCCGCGGCCCTTGTCCGACAACGATCGTGCATCCCTGGGTCGGGGTCTCGCCCTGATAGCACGGAGCATTGGGCGCATTGCCGTAGCGGGCCTTGTTGTAGTTGAGACTGCCGTGGAGGTCGAAGCCGGCCAAACTGCGAGGAGCGAATTGGAATTCCAGCTCAATACCCTTGGTGGTCGCTTCACCGGCATTGATCGTACTGAAGGCAAAGATGTCCGAGCGGAAGAAATCGAGCTGCAGATTCTTGTACTTGTACCAGTAGGCACCAAGGTTCAGGCGCAGCTGGCGATCTGCCAGCAGCGTCTTGACGCCGCCTTCAAAGCCCGAGACGGTTTCCGGTTCGAACTCGAAATCAGCCAGGCCAGCGGTCGGGCTGAGGATCCCCGAGTTGGAGAAACCACCAGACTTGTAACCAGTCTTGTAAGCACCATAGACCGTCACATCTTCGCTGGGCTTCCAGGTGAGCGTGGCTTCGGGCGACCAATCGTCAAAGGTCTGATCCGAATTCAACCTTACGCCAGGAGAGAAGATACCCTGAGTAACCCGGATCGGGTGCGAATAGGGCTGAACAAAATAGCTCTTCTTGGTTTCATGCGTGTACCGAACACCACCGGCCAGTTCGAGCGACGGCGCAATCTTCCAACTGAGCTGGCCAAAAAGCGCCAAGGTCTTGCCGCTGGTTTGGGAGTCCTTGCTGTTTGCAAGGTACCGCTGGAAGGGCTGCGGTGCGAGGCTATTCTCCAGTGCGCCTGAGGCTGTCCAGGCCAAATAGTCACGCTTGGTATCTTGATAATAGGCACCAATCATCCCGTTGATCGGCCCACTGAATGTTGTCTGTGCCCGTGCTTCTGAGGAGAATGCGTGGAAAACCGACCACTCGGTAGCGAACACTTGCACTGCAGAAGCCGCTGCGGTGGCGAAATCTCCATCGAAGATGAAGATGTTGCGATTCCAGTTGTAATTGTTGACCCAGGTCAGGGTGAGATTGTCGGCTTTGTGTTCGACCGTACCTGTCACCCCCCAGGCCCGATATCGGTTGCCCAGCCCATCACCGATCGTCGCATAGGGCACAGTCGCCGCAATGTCGGCGGGAAACCGGCTTTGCCAAACGTTGAAGTTGGGTCCGCAAGGAATGGCAGCGTTGAATTGGTACGTGCCGCCCGGACAAGCATAGATAACCGCATTTCCTGCCGGGCTGGCCCGCTCGTCGTTGCTCAGGCTGCCTTTCAGAGTGACGGTGGTCGCATCGCTTGGCGTCCACTTGAGCGTAAGCCTCGCAAGGAAGTCCTTGGCCGCGTCGGGCTTTGCCGGACCAGCTGGCGCGGTGTGGGCGGTTACCACGCCTGGCACTGCTGTAGTGGTGCGGTCGTTCGTCGAATAAGTCGAAACACCAGCCAGGTTATGGAACAGCCCGCCCTTCGAATCCGAATAACGCACTGCCAGTCGGACACCAAACTGATCCGAAAGCGGTGCCGAAATGACGCCTTCGCCAAAGGCGGTATCCCCGTTGAACTCATACCCGCCGCGCAACAGAGCTTCGGTCTTGTTGCCCGGATCGGCGGTGGTCATCGAAACCACGCCTGCGGTGGCGTTCTTGCCGAAGAACAGCGCCTGCGGGCCCTTGAGCATTTCGACCCGGTTGAGATCGAAGAACCCTTCGTTGATCGTGCGGCCCTGGCCGTAATAGACTCCGTCGACCACCACAGCGACCGACTGTTCAAGCCCGATCGAGGTCGAGTTCGAACCGATCCCGCGCAGCACCAAAGTGGCACCCGATCCGCTGGGCGCACGGCCGATAGTGAACTGCGGGCTGATTGCGGCCACACTTTCCAGAGTAGTGATATCACGATTCTGAAGGGTTTTGGTGTCAACGACACTGACCGAAACAGGGATGTCCTGGGTGCGCTCCTCGCGCTTGCGGGCGGTGACCACGATGTCCTGGATCCCGCCCTGTTCGGCCTCCGGCGCTGCTGTCTGAGCTGCTGCCGGCGCTGCAATCGTCAAACCTCCGAGCACGATCGCCAGTGCGGAAACCTGCGCCAAACCTTGAACACGTACGCGCGATGCAATCTGCCTCATTGTAAACTCCCCTCTCCAAATACCGCGGACCGTGGTCGGTCCATCTTGCAATGGACAAGTGATACCGGTTGGCAAGATTGGGTCACCTGACTTAATTGGTAGGCTGAGGACCGGCATTGCAGCACGGATGATCGGAGCGTTGAAGTGGAAGCGATAGGGCGATGAGCGATGATTCGAGTTTTCCGCTAATCGGAGATGCGAAGGCACCGGGTATCGTGCCGGCCTTTCCCAATCCCGAGGCCTTTGATGAAGCCAAGGTCCGCCTAATCCTGGCCGGTGAAACTTTATTCGCCGAGCGTTCGATCGAAGGCGTTTCACTGCGCGAGATTGCCGCTGCGGCCGGTAACGGGAACAACAATGCCGTGCAGTACCACTTCGGCGGAAAGGACGGCCTGGTGCAGGCGATTTTCGCTTATCGGGTCTGGCAGATGGATCGCCCGCGCCTGCAAGGGCTGGAACGGCTGGAGGCACAGGGCGAGAAACCGGACTTCCGCAAGCTGCTCGAACTGCTTTGCCTGCCACTGCTCGAGATCAGGAACGAAGCTGGCCGCCACAGCTATGCCGGCTTCATCACCAAATACGTTTTGCAGAACCGGCCAAGCGGCGTTCCCCACGCTATGGAC
>JBEGJL010000122.1:0-5843 GCA_041184605.1 Pseudomonadota bacterium | reverse complement strand
CTACATTCCCGAAGGCGTGCGCTGCCCGATGGAACTGAGCACCTATTTCCGGATCAATGCGGAAAACACCGGCCAGTTCGAACGCACCCTGATCGTTGCCGACAAGGGCGCCTACGTCTCCTACCTCGAAGGCTGCACCGCGCCGATGCGCGACGAGAACCAGCTCCACGCCGCGGTGGTCGAACTGGTCGCGCTCGACGATGCCGAGATCAAGTATTCGACCGTGCAGAACTGGTACCCCGGCGATGCCGAGGGCAAAGGCGGGATCTATAACTTCGTCACCAAGCGCGCGCTGTGCCAGGGCAAGCGCAGCAAGGTCAGCTGGACCCAGGTCGAAACCGGCTCCGCGGTAACGTGGAAGTATCCGTCCTGCGTCCTCAATGGCGAGGATTCGGTGGGCGAGTTCTATTCGGTCGCGGTCACCAACAATTTCCAGCAGGCCGATACCGGCACCAAGATGATCCACAACGGCAAGGGTAGCCGCTCGACCATCGTGTCCAAGGGCATCTCGGCCGGGAACAGCCAGAACACCTATCGCGGGCTGGTCCGCGTCGCGCCCCAGGCCGAAGGCGTGCGCAATTTCACCCAGTGCGACAGCCTGCTGCTGGGCAAGGACTGCGGCGCGCATACCGTGCCCTATATCGAAGTGCGCAACCCCTCCGCCCAGATCGAGCACGAGGCGACCACCAGCAAGATTTCCGACGACCAGCTGTTCTACGCGATGCAGCGCGGGCTGGATCAGGAAGCGGCGGTCGCCCTGATCGTCAACGGCTTTGCCAAGGAAGTGTTGCAGCAGTTGCCAATGGAATTTGCGGTCGAGGCGCAGAAGCTGCTCGGCATTTCGCTGGAAGGAAGCGTGGGATGAAGAAGACACTGACCCTGCGCGCGCCAAGCGAGGACGCCGCCCCCGCGATCAAGAAAAAGGGGCGCGGCTGGGAAATCTCGGAAAAGCGGCTCGATGCCCTGCACCAGCGGGCGCGCGAGATGCGGCGCAATCCGTCGCCCGCCAGCGAAGCCCTGGCCGCTGCGCTGGCCGAGGTTGAAACCGGCGGCTATTCGTTCAAGCGCCAGGACGTGATCGGCTCGGCCATTGTCGATTTTGCCTGCAAGCCGCTGATGCTGGTGATCGAGCTGGATGGCGATGAAGACGCCAGCTTCACGGCTGATCGCACCCGCAGCCTGACCGAGGTTGGCTACCGCGTCGAACGCCTGTCCGCCGCTGCAGTGCTGGCCGATCCAGCGGCAGCTGCGGCCCAGGTTTCCGCCGTCATGCGCGAACGCTGGCACGAGCGCCGCGCGCGTGCTGCGGCGAATCGTACACCTTCGAACAGAGCGCCGCGTCGGCGCCAGGACTGATCATGCTGACCATTTCCAACCTACACGCCAATGTTGCTGACAAGCCGATCCTCAAGGGGCTGTCGCTCCAGATCAACGCGGGCGAGGTCCACGCGATCATGGGGCCGAACGGGGCCGGCAAGTCGACGCTTGGCTATACCCTCGGCGGGCGTCCGGGGTACGAAGTGACCGGCGGCTCGGTGGAGTTCCAATCCTACGCCGCTCACCCTGAGCCTGTCGAAGGGTCTGGCGCTGCGCCTGGTGCTTCGACAGGCTCGGCACGAGCGGGTGGGGGCTATGTTGACCTCCTGGCGCTCGAACCGCACGAGCGCGCTGCCGCCGGGCTCTTCCTGGGCTTCCAGTACCCGGTCGAGATTCCCGGCGTGTCCTTTGTCCAGTTCCTGCGCGAAAGCCTGAATGCCCAGCGGGCCAGCCGGGGCCAGGAACCGCTGTCGGGCGGCGAATTCCTTAAGCTCGCGCGCGAACAGGCGGCGCTGCTCAAGCTGGACATGGACATGCTCAAGCGGCCGGTCAACGTCGGTTTCTCGGGCGGCGAAAAGAAGCGCGCCGAAATGGTCCAGATGGGCATTCTTGATCCCAAGCTGGCCGTGCTGGACGAGACCGATTCCGGGCTCGACATCGATGCGCTGCGCGTGGTCGGTGAAGGGATCAACGCGGTGATGCGCAAGCCTGACAAGGCCGTGCTGCTGATCACGCATTACCAGCGCCTGCTCGATTACGTGAAGCCGGACTTTGTCCACGTTCTGGCTGCGGGCCGGATCGTCAAGACCGGCGGTCCCGAACTCGCGCTCGAACTGGAAGAGCGCGGTTACGAGGCGGTGGCGGCGTGATCCTGCTCCCCCTCCTCCTGGCCTTTGCCGTGGTGGCGCCCGATGCCGCCCCGCTGAGCGAGGCGGTGGCGCGGTGTGACCGCGCGGCGGTTGCGGCTCAGGCCCAGGCCGAACCCATGCGCCGCGCCGAATTTGCCAAGGGAGTCTATGCCGAGCAGCGCGCGATCGCGGCTGATCGGGCCGCGCTTGATGCGGCAACCCCGGTTGTCGTCTCCGGACCTGCCGGTGAGGCATCGCTCACTGCCGCGCGGGATGCGCTAGACGCCCGTCAGCGCCGTCTAGACGACGCTGTGCGGGTTGAGCGCGCCTGGCGCGAATTGAACGATGAACTGCGCGCCCAGTTCCTCGCCGCCTGCACCGGCCGGAGGGCAAACAATGGCTGACGCGGCGCTGCTTCCCACCCGCAAGGACGAGGATTTCCGCTATGCGGACCTCGCCGCGCTCGCAGCGGTCTGGCCGGTCGCGGTTGAGACGATTGCGATCCCCGCTGGCGAAAGCGGCAATCTGGCGCTGGTGCTGGATGGCACCGTGCCGGTCGCGCGGGAACTGGCGATCGTGCTGGGTGACGGCGCCGCCTTTGACCTGCGCGTGCTGACGGCCCCGGCTGCCTATGGCCGGGTCGCGGTGAAGGTTGAACTTGGCAAGGGCGCCGAATTCACGCTGGGCGCGGCGCAGCTGGCGGGCGGCGAACAGGTGGTGGAAATCGTCACCGAAGTGCTTCATGCCCAGCCCGATGCAGTCAGCCGCCAGGTTGTCCGCTCGGTCGCTGGTGGCAAGGCGACGGCCAATTACCTGGGCAAGGTCCGCGTCGCCAAAGGCGCCGATGGCACCGATGGCGAACAGTCGGTCCGGGCCATGCTGCTCGATCGCACTGCCACGGCGAATGCCCGGCCCGAACTCGAAATCTTCGCCGATGACGTCAAGTGCGCGCACGGCTGCGCAGTGGGCGAACTGGATGCCAATGGCCTGTTCTACATGGCCCAGCGCGGGCTGACCCCGGCCGAGGCGAAGAAGCTGATGCTCCAGGCCTTCGTCGCCGAAGCCTTTACCGGCGCGGCGGATGAGGAGCGCCTGCTGGAAGCGGCGCTGGCGGCGCTGGGGCGGCTGGTATGAGCGGGGTCACTTCTGTGAATCCCCGCGGAGGCGGGGACCTTGGGCAGGAAGGGGCACTATCGCCTGAGACCCCTGCCTTCGCGGGGGATCACGGAATGCAGTGGCCTGGCTTGGTCAAGGCGGACGGGACGCGTTGGCACTATCTTGATACCGCCGCCACCGCGCAGAAGCCGCAGGCCGTGATCGACGCGACGGTTCGGGCCATGGGCGCGGACTATGCGACGGTTCACCGCGGGGTCTATGCCCGTTCGGCCGACATGACCCTGGCCTTTGAGGCGGCGCGCGCCAAGGTCGCCCGCCTGATCGGCGCCCCGGCGCAGGAACTGGTCTTCACCCGCGGCGCGACCGAGGCGATCAACCTGGTCGCCTACAGCTATCCCCGCAAGGGCCGGGTGCTGCTTTCGCTGCTGGAGCACCATTCGAACATCGTTCCCTGGCAGCTGGCTGGCTGGCAGGTCGATGTCTGCCCGCTCACTGCCGATGGCCGGATCGATCTTGACGCGGCCGAGGCCATGCTGACGCCCGAGCATACGATGGTGGCCTTTGCCCACGTATCCAACGTGCTCGGTTCGGTGCTGGATGCGCCCCGCGCAGCGGAACTGGCGCATCGGGTTGGGGCCAAGCTGCTGCTCGACGGGTGCCAGGCCGTGCCGCGCCTGGCGATCGACGTGGCCGCGCTGGGCTGCGACTTTTACGCCTTTTCCAGCCACAAGCTTTACGGTCCCACCGGGATCGTCGCGCTGTGGGGCCGGGCCGAGCTGCTAGATGCCATGCCGCCGTGGCAGGGCGGCGGCGCAATGATTGACCGGGTCAGCTTCGCCGGCACGACCTATGCCCCGCCGCCGCAGCGGTTCGAAGCGGGGACGCCTGCGATCATCGAGGCGATCGGCTTTGGCGCGGCGGCGGACTATGTCCGTTCGGTCGGGCTGGCGGCGATCCATGCCCACGAGACAGCCCTGGTCAGCAGCTTGCGCACCGCGCTGCGCGCCCGCAATGATGTGACGCTGTTCGGCCCGGAGGACAGCGCCGGGATCGTATCTTTTGCGCTCGACGGGGTGCACCCGCATGACCTCGGCACCATATTGGACGAGGAAGGGGTGGCGATCCGCGCCGGGCACCATTGTGCCCAGCCGCTGATGGAGCATCTCGGCGTGCCGGCAACCGCCCGGGCCAGCTTTGGACTCTATTCGGATCAGGATGACATCGCCGCACTGCTGCGCGGGATCGAGCGGACACGGAGGATCTTCGGATGAGCGAAGAAACCAAATTCACGGTGGAACAGGTGGAAGCGGTCAGCGCCCCGCCCCGCGCCCGCGTGGACGATGCCGAAACGCCGGCTGCCAAGCTGGAGCGCAAGCGTGACTATCTGGACGGCTTCCTGCAGCAGAAGCCGCAGGACCTGGCACCCGGCGAACCGGGCGGGTCGATCTACGACGGCGTGATTGCCGCGCTGAAGGACATCTTCGATCCGGAAATCCCGGTGAACATTTACGACCTTGGCCTGATTTACGGGGTCGAGGTTGATCCCGAGGGCGGGGTGGTCGTGACCATGACCCTGACCACGCCGCATTGCCCGGTGGCCGAATCGATGCCGGGCGAAGTCGAGCTGCGGGTCAGCGCCGTGCCCGGCGTGCGCGACTGCGAAGTGAACCTGGTCTGGGATCCGCCGTGGGATCCCGCCAAGATGAGCGACGAAGCCCGGCTGGAGCTGGGAATGTTGTGATCGGTCCTTCGAGACGGGCCTTCGCTCCGCTCTGTCCCTCCTCAGGACGAACGGAATTTGGAGATTGAATATGGCTAACAGCACCGCTCACCCTGAGGAGGTATCGAAGCCGCAGGCTGAGAGGCCGTCTCGAAGGGCGATCCCCGCCGCCGTCATCCTGACGCCATCGGCTGAAGCACGGATCGCCGCGCTGATGGCCAAGGCGCCGGACGACGCGATCGGCGTCAAGCTCTCCACCCCGCGCCGGGGTTGCTCTGGCCTGGCCTATTCGGTTGACTATGTGACCGAGGCGAATGCTTTCGACGAGCGGATCGAAACCCCCGGCGGCACCTTTTTCATCGATGGCGCATCGGTGCTGTACCTGGTCGGCAGCACGATGGACTGGGTCGAGGATGATTTCACCGCCGGCTTCGTGTTCAACAACCCGAATGCCAAGGGCAGTTGCGGCTGCGGCGAGAGCTTTACGGTCTAGGCCCTAGCGCGTCCGCAACGTGGCGACGCAGGCCGCCCGATCAACATCCTGGCCGTCGCTGGCGCGGCGCGCTTCGACATAGGTGGCCTGGGCCTCACGTCCGGTTGGGGCGGGGTAAAGGAAAATGTCGAGCACGCAGGCCGGCCCGGCATATTGCAGCTTGCGCGCGTCACCTTCGATCACGTCCAGCCGCGGGGTGCCGAATTGGCGCATCAGTTCGTTCGCGCCGGCTCCGATCACCCCTTCCAGCCCGGGCAAGTTCTGGATCCGGGCGGCCGGTGGCGGCACGCGGACCGGCGGGCGCACCGGGGTCATCGCTGGGCGGCTGACCGGTCGGACGACCTGCGGC
>JBEGJL010000121.1:0-3951 GCA_041184605.1 Pseudomonadota bacterium | reverse complement strand
GAAGACCGCCGTGTCAGACCAGCCATGCTCATCGTCACCGATCAGGGTGCGGCTGGCATCGGCGGAGAGCGTGGTCTTGCCGGTGCCTGACAGGCCGAAGAAGACCGCGGTCTTGCCATCGGGGCCGATATTGGCCGAGCAGTGCATCGGCATCACGCCCTTTTCAGGCAACAGGTAGTTAAGGATGCCAAAGACAGACTTCTTCATTTCACCGGCGTACTTGGTGCCGCCGATCAGGATCAGTTTCTCGGTGAAGTTCACGGCAATCACTGTCTCGCTGCGGCAGCCATGACGCGCTGGATCGGCAACAAAGCTGGGCAGATCGATGATCGTGTATTCCGGTACAAAGCTGGCCAGCTCGCCTTCATCCGGACGAACCAGCAGTGTGCGGATGAACAGGTTGTGCCATGCCAATTCGTTGATCACGCGCACCTTGACGCGGTGTTCGGGCTGTGAACCGCCAAACAGGTCAGCAACGTAAAGGGTCTCTCGCTTGGCCAGTTCAGCCAGAAAATCGGCCTTCAGCGCCGCGAAGTGTTCCGGGCTCATTTCCACGTTCGTCTTGCCCCACCAGACCGTGCTGTCGGTCAGGGCATCGCGAACGATAAACTTGTCCTTGGCGCTGCGACCGGTGTGCTTGCCCGTCTCAACCACCAGAGGGCCATCCTTAGCTAGGATGCCTTCGCCATTGGCCAGCGCATGCTCCACCAGCGGTGCCGTGCCGAGGTTGGCAAAGATCGTGGCGTTGGTGGCAATACCCTGGTTGGCGAGCGGGTAGGACAGCGCAGCGGTCAAGGTCGTCTCCGTATATTTGGCCAGCGCCAGGCGCTAAACCGGGGGTTCTGCATTCGTATGCAGAGATTCGTTTGGGCGCATAGCGGTGACGGCCCTACCCGTCAAACCGCTCGGCCGCTCCAGCGATCCATGTCCCAATGAAAATCGAATGCGGGGGCAAAGCACTGCGCAACATTGTCACCAGACGGCGAAGGCGATAACCCGGTCAGCCCGAACCGGATGCCGTAGCCAAACCCATGGATGCCCCGCCCGCCAGCCCCTTGCAGACGATCGCGCTGGTCGATGACGATCGCAACATCCTGACCAGCGTTTCGATTGGCCTTCAGGCCGAAGGGTTCGCAACGCGAGTCTATTCGGACGGCGAGACCGCGCTGAAGGCATTGCTGGAAAACCCGCCGGACCTCGCCGTGTGCGACATAAAGATGCCGCGGATGGATGGTTTCGAATTGCTGCGTCAACTGCGGGCCCAAAGCGCCCTGCCCATCATCTTCCTGACCAGCAAGGACGAGGAAACCGACGAAGCGCTTGGCCTGTCGCTGGGCGCGGACGACTATATCACCAAGCCGTTCAGCCAACGGCTGCTGGTCGCCCGGATCCGTGCGATCCTGCGGCGGACTGAACTGGTACGGGCAGAAGCCGTGGACGGCGAAACGACAGACCTTGCTGACGCGTTGCGTGGCACTGCGATCGTGCGCGGGGCCTTGGAGATGGATCCTGCGCGGCACCGCGTGACCTGGCAGGGGCAGCCGGTCTCGCTGACCGTAACCGAGTTCCTGATCCTCGAGGCGCTGGCCACCCGCCCCGGCGTCATCAAAAGCCGCAACCAGCTGATGGATGCGGCCTACAGCGACGATGTCTTCGTCGATGACCGGACGATCGACAGCCATATCAAGCGGCTGCGCCGTAAGTTCCGGGTTGTCGATCCGGATTTCGCAGCGATCGCCACGCTCTATGGCGCGGGCTATTCCTTTGGCGATGCCTGAAACGGCCCTGCCCCCAACCCGGCGTCGGCGGGACTGGACCCGGCGCACTTCGCTGACCGCGCGGATCCTTGCGGTCAACATCATCGCCCTGGGCCTGATGGCCGGCAGCCTGTTCTATCTGGATTCCTACCGAAACCAGCTGTTTGCCGAGCGTTATCAACTTGCCCGCGCCGAAGCGCAGATTGCGGCTCAAGGGCTGGCGGCGGCGGCGCCCGGGCAACGCGCAGCCTTGATGGCCCAGATCGGCCAGGAACAGACGCTGCGCCTGCGGCTGTACGATCGGTCGGGTAGACTGCTGCTCGACAATTTCAAGCTGGCGCCGCCGACCTTTGCATTGGTCGACCCGGCAAGCGAGCCGTGGTACCAGCATGCTGCGCGATGGCTCGATGCGGGCATGAATTTCCTGATCGGCAACGCCGCCGGCCCAGCCTACCGCGACCCCCAAGTTGAAAGCAGCGCGGCCTGGCCCGAAATCGGCGAGGCAGCGCGGTTGAAGGCTACGGTCGTCCAGCGTCGGGTCGCCCCGGATCAAACCCCGGTAATCAGTGCGGCAACGCCGGTCGACACCGACGGGACCATGCTGCTTACCACCCGCAATGCTCGCGATGTTACCCAGAGTGTGCGCGATGCGCGCCAAACCCTCGCGATTGTCCTGGCGATCACGCTGATCATCTCGATCCAGCTCTCGCTGTTCCTGGCCCGGACGATTGTGCAGCCGCTGCGCGAGCTGGTTCGCGCCGCGATCCGTGTTCGGCTGGGTCGCGAGCGCCAGGTCGTCGTTCCCCGCCTGCCCGAACGGCGCGACGAGATCGGCCTGCTGGCTCGCGCCATTTCAGACATGTCGTCAGCCTTGCGCCACCGGATCGACGCCGGCGAAAGCTTTGCCGCCGATGTCGCCCATGAAATCAAAAATCCGCTCGCTTCCCTGCGGTCGGCGCTCGAATCATTGGGCAAGGTCAAGGACGAAGCCCTGCGCCAGCAGTTGACCGCAATTGCCGCCCATGATCTGCGCCGGATCGACCGGCTGATCACCGAAATTGCCGAAGCAGGCCGGATCGATGCGGAACTGTCCCGCACGCGGTTCATGCCGGTAGATATGCTGGCGCTGGCCCGCTCGCTGGTCGCGGCCAGAGCCGAACGGGCCGGTGACCTTGGTTGCCGAATTGAAGTTATTCCGCTTGGCCCCGGCCCTTGGGACGTGCCCGGCGATGGTGCGCGATTGGAGCGCGTGCTCGAAAACCTGCTTGATAATGCCGTCTCTTTCTCGCCGGAAGGAGCAGACGTTACCGTAACGCTTGAGCGCCACGGCGATGCCTTGGAATTGGCGGTCAGTGATGAAGGGCCCGGCATTCCGCACGAGGCGCGAGAAAAGGTGTTCGAGCGGTTCCATTCGCTGCGTCCGCAGAATGAGGATTTTGGCAGCCATTCAGGGCTTGGCCTGGCGATCGCGCGGACCATTGCGGAAGCGCACGATGGCTCCCTTTCTGCGCAGGACCGTCCCGACGGGCGCCCGGGGGCTTGTCTCGTCCTGCACCTGCCGTTGCCCGAAGTGGCCGAGGATGCCGAGTGAGCAATCTGATCCAGGCAACATGTGTAGCCATCAGGGGGCGGGGCCTGTTAATCCAGGGACCACCGGGCTCTGGCAAATCCAGTCTTGCGCTGGCGCTGATTGACCGGGGGGCCGCGTTGGTCGGTGACGATGGGTTGACCGTGGCCGCGAAGGGTTCGGTGCTGATGGCATCGCCACCCCCGAATATCGCGGGACTGATCGAGGTCCGTAACGTTGGCCTGCTGGCGCAGCCGACCGTGGGTCCGGTGCCAATTGCGCTTGCGTTGCGGCTCGATCCGCAGGCTCCGCGCCTGCCTGAAGCGCCGGAAATGCTGCCAATCGCGGGTATCAACCTTCCGTGCCTTGCACTGTGGCCTGACAGCCCGGTTCTGCCTTTGCGCGCAGAAGCGGCGTTGGAACGGTGGGGGCTTTCAATTGACCTTCAGCAGGGCCACATTGGTCGCGATCATGACCGAAGCTGACCTTCCTCTCTCGCGACAACGCGTGCTGCTTGTCACCGGGTTGCTGGGTGCGGGAAAGACCACCGCGCTCAAGGTGCTTGAGGATCTGGGATGGGAGACCATCGACAACTTCCCGATCCGCCTGCTCGACCGGCTAATTGAC
>JBEGJL010000120.1:0-3896 GCA_041184605.1 Pseudomonadota bacterium | reverse complement strand
GAACAGTTTGGTCGTGATGCACTTGAACTTGTCGAAGGCAAGCTCGCCTTCGCCGTCGTCAAGGGTCGGCTCAAGATGGCGCACATCGACAAGATCGGTGATGCCAGCGACGGCAAGCCCGATCCGGTGGAGTAGGATGGCATGACAACCTACCTCCCCACGCTCAAGCAATTGCAATACCTGGTTGCCCTGCACGAGCACGGTCACTTTGGCCGGGCAGCGGATGCCTGTTTTGTCTCCCAATCTACGCTGTCCGCTGGATTGCGAGACCTTGAAACTTTGCTCGACGTTGTGCTGGTGGAGCGGACCAAACGCGCAGTGCGGTTTACCCCCCTGGGCAATGCCGTCGTCGCCAAGGCACACCGGCTGTTGCGTGAAGCGGAAGAGCTTTCGGACATGGTGCAAAGCGCCGGACAGCCGCTGTCAGGCGAGGTGCGGATGAGCGTGATCCCGACTATTGCGCCCTTCCTGCTGCCGCGAATGCTGCCGCGCCTGCGTCGCGAACGCCCGCAGCTGAAACTCTACCTGCGTGAGGAAACCAGCCAGGCGGCGATCGAAAGCCTGCATCATGGCCGCAGCGATTGCGTGCTGCTGGCCCTGCCCTTCCCGACAGGTGAGGTGGAGAAGGAAACGATCGAACTAGACGCGCTTTACGTTGCCTTTCCCAAGGATGACCCGCGCGATCCGCCGCAGGAGATCACGGCTGACCTGATCGACCAGAACCGGCTGCTGCTGCTGGAAGACGGACACTGCCTGAAAGAACATGCCCTCGCCGCCTGCAACCGCCCCGAACTGCGGGCCAGTGCGACGATGATCGGCACCTCGCTGCACACGCTGGTGCAGATGGTCGACAATGGCCTTGGCCTGACCATGTTGCCGGAAATGGCGCTGGATGCTGGGATACTTAACGGCACGCAAGTTGTCGCCCGGCCACTACGCAGCGATTCCGCCAATCGCGAAATTGCCCTGGTCTGGCGCAAGAACAGCCCGCGCGGCGAAGAATTCAGCCTGTTGGCCGAGGAACTCCGCGCCGGATGATCAGTCCATGTGCTTCAAGCCGACGCGCAGGTAATCCCAACCGGTAATCACGGTCAGTGCGGCTGCTGCCCATAGGGTGGTCAGCCCCACGGTATGCGGGAAATTGATAGTGCGCCCCGACAGGTCGATCGTCCATTCCGGTAGAGCCACACCCAGGATCAATGCCCCAAGGCAAACGAGCTGGAAGGTCGTCTTCCACTTGGCGAGGCGGCTGACTGGAACGGAAATCTGCAAGCCGCCCAGAAATTCGCGCAGGCCCGACACCGCAATCTCTCGCACCAGAATGATCAGGCCGGCGATCACGTGCATGTCCCCAACGTAGGGGCCCCGCAGGATGCCCTGTGCGGTTAGCGTCAGGATAACGGTCGCAACCATGATCTTGTCCGCAATCGGATCAAGGAAAATGCCAAGCCTTGATACGGCGCCGCTGGTCCGGGCCAGATAGCCATCGAAATAGTCGGTGATGCCCATCAGCACATAAAGCACAAAGGCCAGACCGTAACCCGATTGCCAATTGGGCCACCACAGCAGGAAGGCCAGCAAGGGCAAGGCCGCGATCCGCGACAGCGTGAGAATGTTGGGCAGCGTCCACATTGCTTCGTGAGCCTAGCTTGGTTCGGCCCGGTGCAAAAGGGCGCAAGTGCTCTTGTCCGCACCGTTTCTATCGCTAGAGCGAGGCAACCGCGCAATCCACGCAAGGGCCGCATGACCACCTCGACCCACCTGATCCGCAGCCGCCGATTCCTGCCGCTGTTCGTGACCCAGCTGTTCAACGCCTTCAACGACAACCTCTATCGCAACGCGATGGTCTTTTTCGTTGTTTATTCGGTTTACAGTTCGGAAGCCGCCGAGGGCCTGTTCAGCGCGATCGCCTCGGCCCTGTTCATCGCGCCATTCTTCCTGCTTTCCGCGCTGGCCGGGCAACTGGCTGACATGCGCGACAAGGCCAAGATCATCCGCGTGGTGAAGGCATCGGAAATCGGCATCATGGTGGTTGGCGGCCTTGGCCTGGTCCTGGCCTGGCAGGGCCTGTTAAGCCAGACTTTCACTATAGGGCTGATGCTGACCGCCGTGCTCGCAATGGGTGTCCATTCAACCTTCTTCGGTCCGATCAAGTATGCCATCCTGCCCCAACATTTGCATGACAACGAGGTGCTGGCCGGAACGGGCCTGGTTGAAGCCGGGACCTATATCGCCATTCTCGCCGGCACGATCCTTGCCGGCTGGCTGTCGGTCGAGTGGGCAGCCGTAGGTGTCATTATCACCGCTCTGGTTGGCTATGTCACATCACGTTTCGTGCCGCCCGCGCCGCCGCAAAGCGTCGAGGAGCCTCTCGATTTTCACCTGTGGCGCTCCTCGATTGCCTTGATCCGGCACACCATGAAGGACCAGCGCGTATTCCTGGCGATCATGGCAATCAGCTTCTTCTGGGCGATTGGCGCGGTACTGTTCATCCAGTTCCCGCCGCTGGCGAAGAACGTGATCTCGGCCAGCAAGGAAGTGGCCAGCCTGTTCCTGGTGGTATTCTCGATCGGGGTTTCGATTGGCTCGGTTTCGGTCAATGCATTGCTCAAAGGCACGGTTTCGGCCCGCTACTCGCCCGTGTCGGTGATCGTTATGGCGCTGTTCGTGGTGGCCTTCTGGTGGGTGTGTCATTCTTGGCCGACCCACGCCCATGACAAGCTACTCGATACTGCCGGATTCCTGCATGAGCCCTTGGCGATCCCGCTGTTGTTAAGTCTGCTGGGCATTTCAGTAGCCGGCGGCATGTTTGTGGTCCCGCTCTATGCCTTCCTGACCACCTTCGTCGACAAATCGGAAACGGCGCGAACCATCGCAGCCAACAACATCGTCAATTCCGGTGCAATGGTGCTGGGTTCAGTGCTGGCGCTCGGGATGAGCGCGGCCGGGTTCCCGTTGGTCGATCAGCTGCTATTGGGCGCGGCGATGTGCCTCTATTCCGCTTGGCTGGGCCAGAAACTGGTCAATGCTGAACGGGCGGCCGCGATCACATAAGAAACGCGCTCACCGCAACGAAGCAAGCGCAATAGGCCAGCAGGAAGTCCTTAAGGGCTTGCAGACTTGCCTTGCGCTCGATCTTGGGTGCCGTTCGCCGATTGCTGCGAACATGGGCGGGCAGGCGCGCCAGGAATGGATGGCGGGCGGATTCATCGGTCAGGACCAGTGCGCGTCTCATGGTGAAAAGATTAAAGCCGCATTCACCACGCTGACAGTACGGTTTTCACTAGTTTTGCGATGCATCCCGGATTGGGACATTAACCTTGACCGAGATAAATTCCGGCCTGCGTTGCGACTAACCAATTGCGGCGTTAAACCGCCCAAATGACTGATCAGAACAGCCTCACCGGCGGTCGTCTGCTTATCGACTGCCTGATCGAACAGGGGTGCGACCGGATTTTCACAGTTCCGGGCGAAAGCTTTCTGGCCGTGCTCGATGCACTTCACGACAGTCCAGAGATCGAAACCATCATCTGCCGCCAGGAAGGTGGCGCGGCTTTCATGGCCTGCGCCGATGGAGCGATGACCGGCAAGCCCGGCGTTTGCTTCGTTACGCGCGGTCCCGGCGCCACCAATGCCAGCATCGGTGCCCATGTGGCCTTTCAGGATTCGCAGCCGATGCTGCTGTTTATCGGCGATGTCGATCGCGGGATGAAGGACCGCGAAGGTTTTCAGGAAGTCGATTTTGGCACCATGTTTGCCCCGCTTGCAAAGCTGGTCCTGCGGATCGATGACCCCAAGCGGATTCCGGAATACATCGCCCGCGCCTGGGTGACTGCCCTGGCGGGACGCCCCGGCCCGGTCGTGATTGCCCTGCCAGAGGACATGCTGCTTGAAGA
>JBEGJL010000119.1:0-2561 GCA_041184605.1 Pseudomonadota bacterium | reverse complement strand
AGGTTGAGCAGGGCGCGCAGGCCCAGGGTCTCGCGCTCATCGGCCTTGACGATCTGCGCCTTGGCCGCGACCGAATGGGCAACGGCATATTCGCGCAAGGTCCCGTCACCGGCCAGCATCGCCGCGCCATTGGCCACGCACCAGTCAAAGAAGGGGGCATCGCCAAGCAGCCCGTATTTCACCACTTCGGCATAGCCGGCCAGCAGTTCGCGCCGCGGCAGGCTGTTCAGCATGTCGAGATCGGCGAGCACCAGCGCGGGCTGGTGGAAGGCGCCAACCAGGTTCTTGCCCGCCGGGGTGTTGATCGCGGTCTTGCCGCCAACGCTGGAATCGACCTGAGCCAGCAGTGAGGTCGGCACCTGGATGAAATTGCAGCCGCGCTTGAGGATGCTGGCCGCGAAGCCGGTCAGATCGCCGATCACCCCGCCGCCCAGCGCTATGATGTGATCGCCGCGCTCCACCTCTTCGGCCAGCAGCCAATCGACCGTGGCGGCCAGCTGGTCCCAGCTCTTGCTGCCCTCACCAGCGGGGAGGATGCGCCAGGCGGCCTCGTGTCCGGCTGCGCCAAGCGCGGCCTCGACCACGGCACCGCAGGCGGCGTGGACATTGGCATCGGTGACGATCGGTACGCGGCGTTTGCGCAGACGCGGGCCAGCGATTTCGCCCAGCCGAGGCAGGAGCCCGCTGCCGACATGAACCTCGTAAGGGCGGCCAGCAATGTCGACCGGGATTACAGCCATGCGTCAATTTCCTTCAGGACCCGCGCCACAGTGCGCGTCTGCGGGCCGCGCCCGGAGGTAACGTGGATTGGTGCCTCGGCATAGGCCGGGCGGCGTTCATCGCGCAGCCGGGTGAGGATCTCGCGCGGGTTGCCCTGGCGCAGCAGCGGGCGGGTATCCTTGCGGGCGGTGCGTTCGACCAGGGTATCGATATCGGCATCGAGCCAGACCGTGATCGCCTTGGCCAGGATCAGCCCGCGGGTTTCAGCATTGACGAAGGCACCGCCGCCGGTGGCGATCACCTTGCGCTCACCGTCCAGCAGCCGGGCGATAACCCGGCGCTCGCCATCGCGAAAGGCGGCTTCGCCGTGCCGCTCAAAGATTTCGGCGATGGTCAGCTGGGCGGCCTGCTCGATCGCCTCATCCGCATCGACGAAAGGCAGGTGAAGCAGGCTGGCCAGACGGCGGCCGATGCTCGACTTGCCCGTCCCCATCATCCCGACCAGCACGACCGGGCGATCGATCCGGCGTGCTAGCGCGGCAAGATCGGCATTCGAAAGGTCGGTTTCGTCATGGTCCATTGCGGCCCTGCCTATAGTTGGGCTAACCGGGGGCGCAAGTATCGGACTGGGTTCGGGGAAGAATGGCAACTGTGGCGATCAAGGTGCGCAAGGGATGAAGCGTAATGTCGCCCGCTTGGCGCTGGGTTCGGCGCTGGCGCTAAGCTCGGCGCTGGTTCTGGCGCAGAACGCACCCGAATCGTTGCTGCCGCCGGGTTTTGACAAGCCGCGCCCGGCACCGTCGCGGGCGGCGGCTCCGGCGGCCCGGCCTGCTTCCGCGCCCGTAACGGTGACGCGCGGAAGTTCATCGAACAACAGCGGCGCAGCAAGCATAGCCGTGCCGGTGGTGCAGCAGGTGCCGACAGCTGCGGCGGCTGCACCGGGCCTGCCCGCCGGGGTCCGGATTCCCACCCTGCAAGAGCTTGAGGCGATGTCGCCCGATGAGCTGGATGAGCTGCTGGGCCTGAAGCCGCGCTCTGACATGCCGCCGGCTGCGCGCCGCTCGCTGAAGCAGGTGGGCGTGCTCGCCGATTACGAAGGCGGCCTGCCCGCCGGATCGCTGGCGCGGCAAAGCGGGGCGCTGGTCCGCGCCGCGCTGGATGGCAACAAGGGGCAGCTGGTTTCACGCTGGGGGCATATCCTGCTGCGCCGCGCGCTGGCATCGCGGCTGGACGCACCGCTGGGGATGAACCCGGCCGACTTTGCCGCAGCGCGTGCGGCGCTGCTGGTCCGCATGGGCGAGGGCGAAGTGGCCCGTGCGGTGGTGCAGGATGTGGATGCCGTCAACTATACCGACAGTCTGACCCGCGCGGCGCTGGATGCCTATGCCTTTACCGCTGATATTACCGGGATCTGCCCGGCGGTGACGGTGCAGGGCGGGGCGCGCAAGGATCCCGAATGGCGGGTGCTGCGCTCGGTCTGTCAGGCTTTCCAGGGTGACGGCACGGCAGCGATGGCCCAGCTTGACCGGATGCAGGGCGGCGGCGTCTGGCCCAAGATCGACATGCTGCTGGCCCAGAAGTACGCCGGGGCCGCGGGCAAGGCGCGCCGCGCGGTGACGATCGAGTGGGACGGCGTGACCGAGATGACGCCGTGGCGTTATGCCTTCACCATTGCGACCGGGCTGGAACCACCAGCTTCGTTGATGCGCAATGCGCCGGATCGTTATGCCTATTCGGCAGCACTCGCGCCGATGGTGCCGCTGACCACCCGCGCCGAGGGGGCGGACAAGGCTGCGGCCGCGGGTATCCTGTCCAGCGCGGCGATGATTGATCTATATAGC
>JBEGJL010000118.1:0-8232 GCA_041184605.1 Pseudomonadota bacterium | reverse complement strand
TTCGCTGCGGCCGATATCCGCGATCCGGATGCGGCCCAGGCGCTGGTTGATGGCATTGCTGCGCAGCATGGCCGGTTCGACATCCTGATCAACAATGCCGGCGGTTCACCGGCGGTTGCGGCTGAGCAGGCCAGTCCGCGGTTCATTGATGTGATTACCCGGCTTAATCTGCTGGCGCCGCTCTATCTCGCCCAAGCCGCCCACCCGCACATGGTTGCGGCTGGTGGCGGGTCAATCGTCAACATTGCCAGCGTTTCAGGCATCCGCCCGTCACCCGGCACGGCGGTCTATGGTGCGGCCAAGGCGGGTCTGCTCAACCTGACCCAGAGCCTCGCCCAGGAATGGGGGGCGGCGGGCATCCGCGTCAATGCGATTATCGCTGGCCTGATGCAGACCGAAAGTTCCGAGGCCACTTATGGCGATGCCGCTGCGCAGGCTGCGGTTGGCCGCTCCATGCCGCTCCAGCGCATGGGCACCGGTGATGACCTAGCCGGGGCCGTGCTGTGGCTATGCTCCTCGCTCGCCAGCTGGGTCAGCGGCGCAAGAATCAACGTCGATGGTGGGGGGGAACGCCCCTATTTTCTCGACCTCGTGAAAGGACATTGATGGCCATGGGCATCAAGGCACTTGGCTATGTCGTCATTCAGACAACACAGCCCCGTCGGTGGGACCATTTTCTGACGCAGGTGGCGGGCGTGATGCGCGCACCCGATGCCAGCGATGGTGCCCAGCTCTATCGAATTGACCAGCGGCCATTCCGGTTCCGGATCGAATCCGGCGCCCAGGACCGCTTTGTCGCGGCCGGTTATGAAGTTGATGGCGGGGCCACGCTGGATGCGCTGGCGGCAGCCATTGCCGAAAGTGGTCGTCCGGTATCGCCGGGTTCGTCTGCGGCCGCGGCGCTGCGCGGAGTTGACCGCTTCTTCGCCACCACTGACCCGGCCGGGAACGGGCTTGAATTCTATTGCGGTGATAGCGTGACGAGCGAACCGTTCGTTTCGCCGCTGGACGTGCCCAGCTTTGTCACCGGGGCGATGGGCATGGGCCATGCGGTCTTTTCCGCGCCGAACTTTGATGAATGCGTCGCATTCTATCGTGACGTGGTCGGCTTCCACGAAACCGATATGCCGCGCTTCTTCTTTGGCGGCGGTGGGCCGGATGATCCGGGCATGGGCTTTGCTTTCATGCACGCCGACAATGGCCGCCACCACTCGATCGCCCTGGGTGAGGGTCCGGTGCCACCGTCGGGCTGCGTCCATCTGATGCTGGAAATGCCCAACCTGGTCGAAGTGGGCAAAGCCTATGACCGGATGAAGGCGCATGACTATGCCGAGAGCGCATCGCTGGGGCAGCATATCAACGATCAGACGGTTGGGTTCTATGTTCAGACCCCGGGCGGGTTTGATCTTGAGATTGGCTGCGACAGCCTGGTGATCGATCCGGCCAGCTGGGAAGTGACCCGCCACAAGGGCATCAGCATCTGGGGGCACGAATGGGCCTGGCAGAAGGCGATGAAGGAACAGCAGGCGGCGGCGGAATGACCATGTTGGACAAACGGATGACCCCGGCTGAAATCGTCGGGCAGTTAAGCGATGGCATGACGTTGGGGATCGGCGGCTGGGGCCCGCGGCGCAAGCCGATGGCGCTGATCCGTGAAATTCTGCGGTCCGATCTGCGGGACCTGACCATCGTCGCCTATGGTGGGGCTGATGTTGGCATGCTGTGCGCGGCGGGTAAGGTCAAAAAGCTGGTCTTTGCCTTCGTCAGCCTGGATGCGATTCCGCTTGAACCCTGGTTCCGCAAAGCTCGCGAGGCTGGCCAAATCGAAGTGCTCGAACTGGACGAAGGGATGTTCCAGTGGGGGCTCAAGGCAGCGGCGTTTGGCCTGCCTTTCCTGCCAACCCGCGTTGGGCTGGGCACCGATCTGGCGGCGCTGGGTGGCCTCAAGACCGTGCAATCGCCTTATGCTGATGGCGAAACGCTGATTGCCATGCCGGCCCTGCGGCTTGATGCCGCCTTGCTGCACGTCAACCGCAGCGATTGGCGCGGCAATATCCAGGCCTTTGGTCCCGACGTCTATTATGACGAATGGTTCGCCCGCGCTGCCGCCAAGACTTATGTCTCGTGCGAGGAACTGGTTGACCGGATGGAGGATCACTATCCCGACCAGGCCCAGGCCAATATCGTCGAGCGCGCCTTTATCAGCGGTGTGACCGAAATTGTTTGCGGGGCGCACCCCAGTTCAATGCCCCCGGCCTATGGTTGGGACATGAAGGCCTTCAAGGCCTATGCCGATGCCGCGAAGGACCCGGGTGACTGGGCGGCGGTGCGTGACCGTTTCGTTGGAGCGAGCGAGGAAGAATACCTCGCCGGCTTTGGCGGCAAGGAGGGAGTGGCGGCGCTGCCGCTGCCAATTTTCTGATGACCGATATCTCCCTTGCAGAGCTCTGCATCTTTGCCTGTTCGGAAGCCTTCCGGAACAATGGTGAGATCATCGCCACTGGCGTTGGCCCGGTTCCGCGGCTGGCTGCCAGTCTGGCCAAGCTGACCCATAGCCCCGAACTGATGATGACCGATGGCGAAGCCTATCTGGTTGAGCAGCCGGTGCCGTTGGGCCCGCGCGGCTATGATGATCGAAAACCGGCCGGCTATCTGCCGTTCAGCCGCTTTTTCGATGCGGCGGTCTGGACGGGGCGTCGCCATGCGATGGTCACGCCGACCCAGATTGACCGGTTTGGTCAGATCAACCTGTCGCAGCTGGGTGGCACCCACCACCAGCCCAAAACCCAAATGCTGGGCGTGCGCGGGTTCCCGGGGAACACGATCTATCACCCCAACAGCTTCTTCTTCCCCAGCCACACCGCTCGTGTTTTTGTCCCTGGCGAAGTCGATATGGTTTCGGGCGTGGGCTATAACCCGGCCAAGCGGGTACCGGGCGGCAATTACGCGGCCGTCGATCTGCGCACCATCGTTACCAACCTGTGCGTGATGGATTTTGGTGGCCCGGATCATGCCGTTCGCGTGGTCTCGCTGCACCCTGGCGTATCCTTTGCCGAAGTGCAGGAAGCCACCGGGTTCGATCTGATCGATGCCGTGGCCGGTGAAACGCCGCTGCCCGATGCCGCCGCGTTGGCGATCATTGCCGGGCTCGACCCACACAACATCCGCGCCAGCGTGATCAAGGACAATCCGTCCGCCAGGAGGACTGCATGAGCAAGGGCCGCGAGCTGGTTGAACCGTTGCCGGTCAACCCTGATTACGAGACTGCCGAACCGGTACTCTATCAGGTTGTCGATGGGGTGGCATGGATCACCATGAACCGCCCCGGCTTCAACAATGCCCAGAACGGGCAGATGACCTATGCTCTGGACGATTGCTTCAATCGGGCGGTGCAGGATGATGCAGTGGGCTGCATTGTACTGGCAGGCGAAGGCAAGCATTTCTCGGCCGGGCATGACATCGGCACGCCGGGGCGCGATCTGCACCACGAATTTGACAAGCGGCTGATGCTGCCGCCGCATACCAACAAGCCGGCGGCGGAACTGCTCTACACCCGCGAACAGGAACAATATCTCGGCATGTGCCGCCGGTGGCGCGATATTCCCAAGCCGACCATTGCCATGGTCCAGGGGGCCTGCATTGCCGGTGGCCTGATGCTGGCTTGGGTCTGCGATCTGATCGTGGCTAGCGAGGATGCGTTCTTCCAGGATCCGGTGGTGCCGATGATGGGCATTCCGGGGGTGGAATACTTTGCCCACGCCTATGAACTGCCGCCACGAGTGGCCAAGGAATTCCTGCTGCTGGGCGAACGGATGCCGGCCGCCCGGGCCGAACGGTTCGGCATGGTCAACAAGGTGGTCCCGCGCGACGAGCTGCGCGAAGCGACTGCGGCCTGGGCGGCCAAGCTGGCGGCCGCGCCGCGGCTGGGCAACTGGCTGACCAAGCAGGCCGTCAATCACGTTGAGGAGCTGCGTGGCAAGCGCAGCGCCATGGATGCGGTGTTCCACATGCACCACTTTGCCCACGCCCAGAACGATCTGGTCTATGGCAATTCGATTGCCGGCGTTTCGGGCAAATCGGCGGCAGCCAGCAACAAGCAGCGCGACGGCGGGGAATAGATTTTGCGCGATCCGCTTGCCACGGCCCTGACCCGGCGGCTTGGCTGCCGCTTGCCCGTGATCCAGACCGCGATGGGCTGGATCGCGACGCCGCAGCTGGTCGCCGCGACCAGCAATGCCGGTGCTTTCGGCTTTCTGGCCGGGGCGGTGATGAAGCCAGCCGAACTGGCCGAGGCAATCGCTCGGCTGCGCGACCTCACGCCCCACGGTTTTGGCGTGAACTTCCATTCGTTTCAGGCCGGCGCGGCGGATATTGTTGAGATCATCCTGGCCAATGCTGATCGGGTGAAGGCCGTCAGTTTTGGGCGCGGGCCTGATGCCAAGATGATTGGCCGTTTTCGCGATGCCGGGATCCTGTGCATGCCCACCGTTGGCGCGGTAAAGCATGCCGAAAAGATGGTTCAGCTGGGCTGCGAGATGATCACGGTCCAGGGCGGTGAGGGCGGCGGGCACACCGGATCGGTGCCGACCACCGTGCTGCTGCCCCAGGTGCTTGATACGGTTGACGTGCCGGTGGTTGCCGCCGGCGGCTTTGGCGATGGTCGCGGATTGGCTGCGGCGCTGGCCTATGGCGCCTGCGGGATCGCCATGGGCACCCGGTTCATGATGACGGCAGACAGCCCCGTTCCGGCCGGGCCAAAGTCTGCCTATGTCAAGGCGGCGACCGGGGACATCATCGTTTCGACCAAGGTTGATGGCATCCCGCAGCGGATGATCCTGAACCCGCTGCTGCGCCGGATCGAGGGATCGGGCCGGGTCGCCATGTGGCTGCGCGCGATCGAGGCGGGTTTTGCAATGAAGCGCCAGACCGGGATGCGCTGGGGCGAGGTGATCGGCGCGGCGCGCGGCATGACCAGCCATGGCGATATGCCGCTCAGCGCAGCCATGATGGCGGCGGCGGCACCGATCATGATCCAGCGTGCGGTCGTTTCGGGCGATGCCGATCAGGGACTGATGGCCACGGGCCTCGTCGCCGGGCGGCTGACCGATCTGCCCACTTGTGCCGACCTGCTCCAATCGATCGAAACCGAGGCGCGGGCTCATATTGCCGCGCTCTGCGCGAAGGACTGAACGCCATGCCGATCACCACCACGATCCAGGATCGCATTGCCGAAATCGTGTTCGACGTGCCCCCGGTCAATGCCTTTGACAGCGAGACCTGGATGGCGCTGCCCGCGATCATCACCGCCGCGGCCAGCAATCCCGAAGTGAACTGCGTGCTGATCCGCGCCGCCGAGGAAGCACGTGGCTTTTGCGGCGGGGTCGATATCAAGGAAATGCAGGCCCATCCGGAACGGATTACCGTGCTTAACCGCGGCAATTATCTGACCTTCAAGGCGATCCGTGATGCGGAAGTGCCGGTGGTCGTGGCCGTGCACCGGTTCGTAATCGGCGGCGGGATCGGGATCTGCGGCGCCAGCGATACGATCATTGCCGCTGACGATGCCTTCTTCAGCCTGCCCGAAGTGGATCGTGGCGCCATGGGTGGGGCCAGCCATCTGTCGCGGATGCTGCCGCTGCACAAGGTCCGCGCAGCCTTCTTCACCGGCGGCAATATTCCGGTGGCCGAAGCCTATCGGTTGGGCGCGGTGGAACAGGTTGTGCCACGTGCCGATTTGGTGACTGAGGCCCGCGCCTTCTGCGCCGTGATCGCCGGCAAGAGCCGCAAGGCCCTGGTCATCGCCAAAGAGGCGCTCAACGGGCTTGAGCCGCGCGATGTCGATCGCGGCTATCGCTGGGAGCAGGGCTTCACGCTGGAAATGTACATGCACGAAGACAGCCAGAAGAGCCGCGACGCCTTCGTTGAAACCGGCAAGGCGGCGAAGTTCTGATCATGAACCTGGAATATACCCCCGAACAACAGGCCTTCCGGGCCGAGGTGCGCGCCTGGATGGCCGCCCACGTACCCAAGGAGCCGCTCATCACGCTGGAATGCCGCGAAGGCTATGACCAGCACGTGGCGTGGGAACGCACTTTGGCCAGCGGCAACTGGGGCATGGTCACTTGGCCTGAACAGTTCGGTGGACGCGGGCTGGACCTGATCCAGTGGCTGATTTTTGAGGAAGAATACTTCCGCGCCGGTGGTCCCAACCGAGCCAATCAGAACGGCATTTTCCTGCTGGGCCCGACCATCATGGAATTTGGCACGGCCGAGCAGAAGGCGCGGTTCCTGCCGCCGATGGCTCGGGGCGAAGTGATCTGGGCCCAAGCCTGGTCGGAACCCGGCGCGGGCAGCGATATGGCCGCGATCCAGTCCAAGGCGGTGCGCGATGGCGATCATTACGTGATCACCGGGCAAAAGACCTGGTCCAGCCGCGCCGCCTTTGCCGATTGGGGCTTTGGCATCTTCCGGACCGATCCCGACAGCAAGCGTCACAAAGGGCTGACCTTCATCCTGTTCGATCTGAACAGCCCGGGGATCACCCGCCGCCCAATCCGCCAGCTGCATGGCGATACCGGCTTTGCCGAGCTGTTTTTTGATGAGGTGCGGGTGCCGGTTGAAAACTGCCTGGCCGGAGAGGGCGAGGGCTGGAATGTCGCCATGGCCACTGCCGGGTTCGAGCGCGGGCTGATGCTGCGTTCTCCGGGCCGGTTTCAGGCGACTGCGAAACGGCTGGTTGAACTGTACCGCGCGCACGAGGCGGAAGCATCGCCGGCCGCGCGCGAGGCAGTGATCCAGGCCTGGGGGGCGGCCCAGGCCTATGCCTACAACACCTATGCCGTTGCCTCAAAGATCATGGCCGGGGGCAAAATCGGGGCTGAAGCCAGTCTCAACAAGATCTTCTGGTCGGAACTGGATCGCGCCATGCACCGCACCGCGATGCAGATCCTGGGCGCCCATGCCGAGCTCAAGCGGTTCGGCAACGGGCAGATCAACCAGTGGCTTGAAGGCTATATCTTCTCGTTGTCGGGGCCGATCTACGCCGGTTCGAACGAAGTGCAACGCAATATCATTGCCGAGCGACTGCTGGGCCTTCCACGGGTGGGAGCAGGCTGATGGATTTTCGTTTCAGCGATGATCAGCTGACCCTGGCCGAAAGCGTTCGGGATTTTCTGGCCGGCACCCACGGTCCCGAAGTGCTGCGCCGCCTTGACGCCGATGGCAACCGCGATCCCGCAATCTGGCAAGGCCTGGTCGAAATGGGCCTGACCGCGCTGTTGGTGCCCGAAGACCACGGCGGACTGGGCCTGGGGCTGGTCGAAGCAGCGCTGATCGCCGCCGAATGCGGGCGCGCCTGTCTGGCCGAACCGTTGGTCGATACAGCCTTTGTGGCGGTTCCCTGGCTGCTGGCCCGGGGGGAACTGGATGGGTTGGCGGCGATTGCCGCGGGTGAGCGCAAGGTGGCCTTGCCGCACGTGCTGAACCCCTGGGTTGCCGATGGGGATGGTCCGGCTCTGCAAAGTGTCGATCCCTTGCGCAACCTGGTGATGTTCCCGGCCAGCGGCAGTGCCGATCCTGATCTGCTCAATCTGGGTGCCTTGATGAGCGCGGCCCAGCTGGTCGGCCTGGCCGATGCCATGCTGCACCAGGCGGTTGAATATGCCAAGGTGCGCACCCAGTTCGGCCAGCCGGTCGGCGCCTTTCAAGGGTTGAAGCACCAACTGGCCAGCTGCGCCGTTGCGATCGAATTCGCCAAGCCGGTGATCTGGCGCGCCGCCCAGGCGGCACAGGATGGGCTGGCCTCGGCGTCGGTCCATATCAGTCATGCCAAACTCGCCGCGACCGATGCCGCGATCCAGACCGCTGAAACCGCGATCCAGGTCCACGGGGCGATGGGCTATACCTATGAAGTCGATCTCCATTTCTGGATGAAGCGGTCCTGGGCGCTGGCTGGTGCCTGGGGCGACCGTTCGTTCCATGTGAAGCGGATCGATGCTGCCGTGTTCGATGGCGGTCTCGCCATCGGCCCTGAACATACCTTTGCCTGAGGAACACCATGGCCGAAGCCTATATCATTGATGCCGTCCGCACCCCGATCGGGCGCAAGAAGGGCAGCCTGGCCCACCTCCACCCGGCCGATCTGGGCGCGCACCCGATCAAAGCGCTGGTGCAGCGCACCGGGATTGATGCCAATGCGGTCGACGATGTGGTCTGGGGCTGCTGCGATACGAT
>JBEGJL010000117.1:0-17970 GCA_041184605.1 Pseudomonadota bacterium | reverse complement strand
TTTCCATCATGCTCAACCAGCATGATGGAAACCTGTTGCTGGGCCGCCAGCCGCGCTTTCCGCCGCGGCGTTTTTCGGCACTGGCCGGCTTCGTTGAGCCGGGCGAAAGCATTGAGGATGCCGTCGCCCGCGAAGTGCACGAGGAGGCAGGGCTGGTGGTGCGCGATGTGACCTATGTCGCCAGTCAGCCCTGGCCATTCCCGTCGAGCTTGATGATCGGCTGCCACAGCCACGCCGACAGCGCCGATCTTACAATCGACACCACCGAGCTTGAAGAGGCACGCTGGTTCTCGCGCGCTGAGATTGTCGCCGCGATGGCCGGAGACGAGGACGCGGCCTTCATTGCCCCGCCGCCGCACGCGGTGGCCCATTACCTGCTCAAATGGTGGCTTGAACAATGACCCAGCCCGCGAAGGTAACGATCGACATCTGGTCTGACGTGATGTGCCCCTGGTGCATCATCGGCTACTCGCAACTGCAAAAGGGGCTGGCGGAGCTGAAGGGTGAGGTAGAGGCCGAAGTGCGCTGGCACGCCTTCCAGCTCAACCCCGATATGCCTGCCGAGGGCGAGGAGCAGCAGGCCCACATCGCGCGCAAGTATGGGCGCACGCCTGACCAGATGGCCGGGGCGCGGGCGCAGATGAAAGAAATCGGCGCGCGGGCGGGCTATTCGTTCGACTATGCGGGTGAAGGTGAAGCACCCGAAGCGCGGCTGTGGAACACCGAAAAGGCGCACAAGCTGTTGCTCTGGACGCTCGCCCAATATGGCCCGGAAAAGCAGACCGAGCTGAAGCTGGCGCTGTTTAATGCGCATTTCCAGCAGCGACGGAATGTTTCTGATCCGGCCGTGCTGGCCGACGTTGCCGAGAGCGTCGGAATTGATCGCAACGATGCCAAGGTCGCGCTCGACAATGCGGTGCTGCGCCAACAAGTGCTCGAAGAGCAGCGCATGGCCTATGACATGAACGTCACTGGCGTTCCTGCCATGGTGGTCAACGGCAAGTACATGATCCCCGGGGCGCAGGAACCGGAAACTTATGCCAGTGCCCTGCGCCGCGTCATCGCGCGTGAGGCTGAACTGGCAGCACGGGCAGGATGATGCCCGATTACTCCGGCCAGGTCGCCGTCATCACCGGTGGGGCCCGGGGTATCGGCCGTGCGCTGGGCCGGGCGTTGGCAGCGGCCGGGGCGCAAATCCTGCTCGCCGACCGCGAAGCCGGTGAAGGCATTGTCGCCTGCGATGTTGCCAAAATGGAAGAGGTAGAGGCGCTGGCCGAACTCGCTTGGCAGCGGTTCGGCCGGGTCGATCTGCTGGTCAACAATGCCGGCATCAGCGGTGCCCACGGCCGCCTGTGGAAGGTTGATCCGGACGCGGCGCGGCAGGTCTTTGAAGTCAATTTCTGGGGTGTGTGGCATGGCTGCCGCGCCTTTGCACCGCGCATGGCGAAGCAGGCGCATCCCAGTGCGATCTACAATGTCGCGTCCGAGAATGCCCTGTTCTGCGCTGTCCCGCGCAATGCGGCCTATATTGCTTCAAAGCACGCCGTGCTCGGCATGACTGAGAGCCTGCGTGAGGACCTTCCGGAGCACGTCCACGTCGGTACGATCATTCCGGGCTGGGTTCTGTCAGGTTTGACGAGCGAGGGCGGTCGCGAGGTTGCGATGCCCGCTGACCGTTATGCCGAAATCATCTTGCCACAATTGGCGGCGCGGGAACGGTTCGTGGTGAGTCACGCCTATAACGTGGTCAAGATGGCAGAGCGCACCGAAGCCCTCGAAGCAGCCTTTGCCCGCTCGGCACCGCGCTATGATGGCGATGTCGAGCATGACGTGCGCGCCTATATCGCCCGACTTCGAGGAGCCTGAGCCGGCTCAGTTTGGCCAGTAAACGTATTCGTCACCAGGCCGAAAGCGTTGGGCCATGGTCTTGTCGACCATGATCGCGCTGTCCGTGGTTGAAGCATAAAGCGGGGCTTTGCGGCCCTGCTGATGCCGGATGAGCAGTGCCTTGAGTTCGGTGAGCTTGGCCGGCTGGCTCGCGGCAAGATTGTGACGCTCGGTCGGATCGGACTTCAGGTCAAACAACCATGCCTTGCCCTGCTTACCATTGACCTGCAGCTTCCAGTCGCCTGCGCGGACCACCTGATAATAGCCGCTGTTCCAGTAAAGGGCATTGTCGGGACGGCTGATCCGCGCTTGCCGTTCGGCAGTGGGAAGCAGGTCTTGCCCGTCAATTGCCACGCCTTGGGGAAGCGGCGCCCCGGCAGCCGCGGCCATGGTTGGCATCAGGTCGATATGGTGGACGGGCTGCGCCACTTTGGTCCCCGGTTTGATATGGCCGGGCCAGGCCATAAACAGCGGCACGCGAATCCCGCCTTCAAAGAAGGTGATCTTGAACCCGCGGTAGGGCGCGTTGATCCCGTCAAGCCCGATATAGCCGGGCCCACCATTGTCGCTCGACAGGACGATCAAGGTGTTCTTTGCCAGGCCGAGGCGGTTAAGCTCACCCTGAATCCGGCCGACACTCCGGTCCAGCGCACGCAACATTGCGGCGTAGACCCGCAAGCGGTGCGGTTTGATGTCACCAACCGCTTCGTAGTCCGCCTTGGTTGCCTGAAGCGGGGTGTGAACGCCCCAGTGCCCCAGATAGAGGAAGAACGGGCGGTTGCGATTGGCCTGGATCACCTTGATAGACTGATCGGTCCAGTAATCGGCGAGGTATCCGCCGGGCGCGAACCACGGACCGTTGTTGTAGGACGTGGCAAAGCGCATCGAAGCCCACAGGAAGCGGTCGATCGGATCGAAATCGATCTTGGCGTTGACCGCATTGGGATCGTTTTCGGGCAGGTGCAGACCGCTTTCCATCATCAGGCTTTCGTCAAAGCCCTGGTCATTGGGGTGAAAGCCCTTGGCATTGCCAAGGTGCCATTTGCCGATCTGGACCGTGTGGTAGCCGCGCTTTTTCAGCAGTTCGGCGATTGTCACTTCGCTGTTTGGCAGTCCTTCACCGGCAAAGCCCGGATTGTTTGCATCGGCATCGGCGTCATAGATCACCGGCGGCAAGTCACCGCGAATGTCATCCGCCACCATCTTCACGATCCGGCCCATGCGTGGGGGGGTGGGGGTGTATTCGAACCCGGTCCGCGTGGGATAGCGCCCGGTCATGATCTGCGCGCGCGAAACGGCGCAGGTGGCGCTGCCCGAATAGGCCTGGGTAAACTGCGCGCCACTGGCTGCCAGGCGATCGATATTGGGTGTGGGCACCCGACCGCCGGCAACGCCGGTGCCGGTCACCGTCAGGTCATTGATCCCAAGGTCATCCAGCAGGATGAAAACCACGTTGGGTGGGCGCTGATCGATCGGCTGGGCCGCCTTGTCGGGCCCTTGCTGCCAGGGGATCGGCCGGTTGGGCGCGATATCGTGTGACATCTGGCGTGCCGCCAGGGCGAGGACCAGGTCCGTCCGCTTGGCATAGCCGACCGCACCCAATGCCATTGCGGGAAGCGTGATCCCCAGCGCCCACTTCTGCCACCGCTTCATCCCGCTTCCCCCAATTTGCCTTCAGGTCAGACGAGCCCCAGTCTCGCAAGGTCGGCCGCGATGTGGCCCGGCAGCACCTCACCGCTTTCTTCGTTGCTGCCCAGATCACGCGGGGCATCTGCATCCTCGAGATAGCGCCAACCCTGATGTGCCCGCTTTGGGCGCGGCACTACGTCGATCAGCTTGGCGGCGATGACGATATTGGTGCGACCGCCTTCCGCCTCTTCAAAGCGCAAGATTGGGCTGCGCATCACCAGCTGGTGCTTGAAAATCCAAAATAGCGAACCGCCCGGAATGATCTCGTCATGGCGCTTTGGCAGATAGCGGGTGGTCAGCCGCGCTTCGGCACCGCGCATGGCGAACCAGCTGCGGATTTCCTCCAGCGATTGGGCGCCATAGGCCACTTTGGTCAGGTGCAGCGGCATCACGCCAGCCCACTAAGCACGGCCAGGCCAAGGAAGGAGAAGAAGCCCATCACGTCCGTCGCCATAGTCACGAAGACGGCAGACGAGACTGCCGGGTCGATCTTGAGCCGGTCGAGTGTCACCGGCACCAGGATACCGGCAAGCCCAGCAATCAGGTTGTTGATCAGCATCGCCGTGGCAATCACGGCACCCAGCAAGGGGTTGCTGAAGATCACGCCCACGCCCGTGCCGATCAGCACGCCCAAGGCCAGCCCATTGGCAGAGGCGATGCTGAATTCGCGCGCAATCATGCGCCAGGTATTGGAACTGGTCAGCTGGTTGGTGGCCAATGCGCGGACAATCACCGCCAGTGTTTGCGTTCCGGCGTTGCCGCCCATGCCGGAAACGATCGGCATCAGCACGGCCAGAAGGGCGAACTTAGCGATTGCGCCTTGGAACAGCCCAACCACGCTCGCCGCGACTATGGCCGTCCCAAGATTGACCACCAACCAGGTCAGGCGGGTGCGGATAGTGGTCTGGATGGGTTCGTTGATGTCGCCATCACCGGCACCGGACAGCAGCAGGACGTCTTCGCCTGCTTCTTCCTGAATAATGTGGACCACGTCGTCGACCGTGATCTGCCCAACCAGGCGCCCATCGGCATCGACTACGGCCGCGGAAATCAGCGCGTATTTCTGGAAGCGCAGGGCCACTTCTTCCTGATCCATCGTCACCGGGATCAGGGTCTGGTCACGCTGCATGACATCCGTCAGGGCTATCGAGCGAGGGGTACGCAGAATCCAACTGAGGGCGCAGGTGCCAACCGGGTGGAACCGCGCGTCGACAATGAACACTTCCCAGAATTCGTTGGCCAGTTCCCCGGATTCGCGCAGGAAATCGATCAGGTCGCCTACGGTCATGTGCTCTGGCACAGCGACGAAATCGCGGCTCATCAGGCGGCCGGCGGATTCTTCCGGATAGGACAGCGCCGTTTCGATCGCGGCGCGATCCTCGGGCTCCATTTCGGCGAGGACGGCCTGCTGGTCTTCCTCGTCGAGGTCTTCCAGCATGGCGACGGCATCGTCGGTGTCGAGCTGTTCGGCGATGTCCGCCACGGTCTCGGCCGGGAGCTGTTCGACGATATCCTCGCGGACATAGTCGTTGAGTTCGGCATAGACCTCGCTGCCCATCAGATCGCTGATCGCCAGGGCCAGGGCTGGGCGATCATCGGGATCGAGCAGTTCGAACAGGTCGGCGATGTCGGCGGGATGCAGCCCTTCGACCATACCATAGACCGCGTCGTTCTCGCCCGCTTCCAGGCTTTCGCGCACGCGGCGGACGAATTCCGGCTTCAGGGTGTTTTCAGCGTCCAGGCTCTCGCTTTCGTGCACCGTCTCGACCGCGAGCGCGGCGCTTTCGTGCAGTTCGGGATCGAGCTTGTCCATGGTCATGACCCGGTCGGTCTAGGCGGGTTACCGGCTTTTGCAACCCGGGTCCCGGCTTGAGGCGTGACTTTGTCCCACGCGGCCTTATATCGGCTGCGAAAACCTAATGGAGATTACCATGGCTGAAACCCTCACCCTCTCGCTCGATAGCGGCGATGTCGTGATCAAGCTGCGTCCCGACCTTGCCCCGGGCCACGTTGCCCGCATCGTCGAGCTGGCCCAGGAAGGCTTTTATGACGGGGTGAAGTTTCACCGCGTGATCCCCGGCTTCATGGCCCAGGGTGGCTGCCCCCACGGCACCGGCATGGGCGGTTCGGACAAGCCCGATTTGCAAGCCGAATTCAACAATGAACCCCACGTGCGCGGCGTTTGCTCAATGGCGCGCACCAGCTATCCGCACTCGGCCAATAGCCAGTTCTTCATCTGCTTTGACGATGCGACCTTCCTTGATCGTCAGTACACCGTCTGGGGTCAGGTAATCGAAGGCATGGAACACGTTGACTCCCTGCCCAAGGGCGAGCCGCCGGCGAACCCGGGCGTGATCCGCAAGGCGACTGTCGCCTAAGCGGCGGGTTTTGGCGCCGGCGGATCAGCGATCCGCCGCGCGCTGATGATTTTAATCGGCGGTTCCAGCAGCTGCCCTTTAACCGGCCCTTCGCCCTTGGTTGGCGAAATGGGCGATTCCCAGATCTTCCGCACCACGTCCATCCCGGCAGTGACATGGCCAAAGGCGGCGAAGCCAGCCTGGGCATCGGGATCACTCGCTTTGGGATCGGCATCAAGGCTGGTCAGGTCAGACAGCATAATCGACCAGTCCGCCGTCGCGCTGCCGGGCGCAAGGCGGGCCATCGAGATCGTTCCGGCCTTGTGGCTCAGTCCCGTCGTGCTGGTTGGCTCATGCGCAATCGGCTTGAGCACTTTCAGTGGATGGCCTTGCAGCCCGGCCTGGATCAGCCCGTTCGGTTGATCGCCTCAGGCGAGCCGCAACGAGCGATAGAAGGTGATCCCATCGAACTTCTTGAGATCGACGTAGCGAACGAAGTTTTCGGTCGAGATTGGCGCATGCTTGTGATCGAGTTCCAGCTCGATCGTGCCCAGTTCCGTTATGAGCGCCACGCGTACGGTGTCACCCAGCGGAGCTGGCGGGGGTGCGGGCTTTGTCGCCACCGGGCGCTTCGCAAGCGGCCGCTTCGGCGGCGCGGCGGCAGCCAGCACAAACAAGGCGGGGATGGCGATTAGGGCGAATCGAGGGTTCATCCGCCGATCCTGCCCGATCACAGGCCGGTTTTCACCACCCAGTCGTGGAAGATGCGCACGGCGCGGATGTCCAATGCGTGGGGCTTGCAGACGAACCAGTATGAATAGGGGCTCTTCACCTCAACATCGAACAGGCTGGCAAGACGGGTGTCCTGCGCCCGATCGAAGTGAGCATCGTGCATGATTGCAATGCCCAGGCCCTGGGCGGCTGCCTCGAGGATCAGCTGACCGGAATCGTAATGGTCAATCGCCGCCGGTTCGAGGTCGGGCAGACCGATTGCCTGTTTCCAGGCGATAAAGCTGTCGGGCAACTCGTTGTGAATCAGGAATGTCTGGCGCGACAGCACTTCGCGGTCGGGCGTCTGGCCAATCTCTCTCGCCAGGGCTTTCGACGTGATCGCATAGACCTTGTTGTGATCCAGTTGGACCGCGTGGAACGAGGGGTCTGGCTGCGGCGAGAGGATGAAGGCAGCATCGAGTGTGTCGCCGACCCGGTGATCCAGATGCGGGCTGGTATCGAAATCGATGTGCAGGCGCGGCTGGGCTTTGCGCAGCTCGGGCAGCCGCGGGAACAGGCGCTGGCTCCCGAACAGCGGGAGCACGCCAAGCCGCAGGCGGAGCACGCGGCTGTCCTCAACCTGGCCTTCAACGGCGGCGGCCAGTTCGTCGAACTTGGGCGCAACAGCATTGTAAAAGGTGCTGCCATCGTCGGTCAGCTTCATCGACTGGTGCTGGCGGGTGAACAGCCGTTTGCCAATGAAGTCTTCCAGTGCAGAAACCCGGCGCGACAGGGCTGAAGGGCTCAGGCCAAGCTCATCGGCGGCAGCACGCGCCGAACCAAGCCGGACGATCCGCACAAATGCTTCGATTGCGCGCAGTGGGGGCAGACGGCGGATGGCCACGGATTACTCTTCGGGTTCGTCCTGGGGAGAGGGCGGATGCAGGCGCAGACGGGTAACATGCTTTTCGTTGCCTGCAATGACTTCCAGTCGCCATCCACTTGGATGCTCAAGGATTGCACCCACCTGCGGCACGGCTTCGGCCAGCAGGAAGGCCAGACCGCCCAGCGTGTCGACATCTTCCTCTACTTCGGCGAGCCGCGGGTCGATCGCATCCGCAACGTCGTCCAGTTCGGCGCGGGCATCGGCTTCCCACATGCCGCTTTCCAGCGGCACAAGCAGTGCTTCGGGCGCGTCGTCGTGCTCGTCCTCGATCTCGCCTACGATCTCTTCGACCAGATCTTCGAATGTAATGATCCCGTCGGTGCCGGAATATTCGTCGATCACCACGGCCAGATGGACCCGGCTGGCGCGCATGTCATTCAGTACGTCGAGCGCACCACGCGCCTGCGGCACGTAAAGTGGCTGGCGCAGCAGGCTGGTCCAGTCCTTTGGCGATTTGCCGCCTGCGAGAAATTTGAACACGTCCTTGATCAGGACCATGCCGACAATCTCGTCCAGGTTATCCCGGTAAACCGGCATGCGCGAATGCCCGTGTTCGGCAAAGGCGCTTACGATCTCTTCCCAAGTTGCTGTTTCGGGTACTGCGACAATCTCGCCGCGCGGGATGGCGACGTCATCGGCATCGTGCTCGCTGAAATGCAACAGGTTGCGCAGCATTTCGCGCTCAAGCGCAGAGAGATCGCCATTGCCTGGGCGATCATCGCCACCCTCGTGATCATCGATCGCCTCTTCAAGCTGCGCTCGCAGCGATTGCTCGACGCCGTCGACCCGGTCGAACCAGCGTTTGATCGCGCGCCAGGTGAAGCGCCTACTCTCTCCGTCTCCGGATGGGCCGTCGGCCATGGTACTCATCAGTCCCCTGTTGGCGATCCGGTGATTGGATCGCGATCGCCATATGGGTCCGCAACACCCATCAGCGCAAGAGCCTTGATTTCCAGCGCTTCCATTGCCGCGGCCTCCTCGTCGGAGTTTACATGATCATGCCCGGCCAGGTGGAGCAGGCCGTGAACCACCCGCGGGACCGCATGGTGTTCCAGCGTAACGCCCTTGTCCGCTGCTTCGCGGGTGCAGGTTTCGAGGGCCAGGGCAATGTCGCCCAGCAGCTCGGGCGGACCATCCTGCGGCAATGCCAGCAGTTCCTCGCGCTCTAGCATCGGGAAAGATAGGACGTTGGTCGGCATGTTCTTGCCACGCCATTCGCGGTTCAATCCGTGAACCTCGGCGTCGTCAGCGAACAGCAGGCTGGCAGAGAGACGCTGATTAGTGAGTTCGGGTGCCACCTGACACAGCGCAGTGATCGCGCGTTCGGCCAGTGCCTGCCAGTCGGTAGCTTCCGGCCAGGCGGCCTCGATCTCTATTTCCAATTCCACCGGCACCCCATGCCGCGCGCTACGCCGCAAGTCGAGCCTTGTGGCCCTATCCGTGCTGCCCCTCATAGGCATCTACGATCCGCCCAACGATCGGATGGCGGACCACATCGGCGCTGGTGAAGCGAGTGACGGCGATGCCTTCGATCCCCTCGAGCCGCGCGACGGCATCATTAAGGCCGCTCATCTGCGGGCCACCCGGGATATCGACCTGGTTGGGGTCACCGCAGATGACCATCCGGCTGTTCTGGCCAAAGCGGGTCAGGAACATCTTCATCTGTGCCGGTGTGGTGTTCTGGGCTTCGTCAAGGATCACGAAGGCTTCGGCCAGGGTCCGGCCACGCATAAAGGCAATCGGCGCGATTTCGATTTCGCCACTGGCGATGCGGCGCTCAACCTGTTCGGGCGGCATACAATCGTAGAGCGCATCGTAAAGCGGGCGCAGATAGGGGTCGACCTTGTCCTTCATGTCACCCGGCAGAAAGCCGAGCCGTTCCCCAGCCTCGACCGCCGGGCGGCTGAGGATCAGGCGCTGGACCGATCCGGTGATCAACTGGCTGACGGCCTGGGCCACGGCGACATAGGTCTTGCCGGTCCCGGCGGGGCCCAGCGCGAAGATGATGTCGCGGCTGGCCAGCGCTTTCATGTATTCGATTTGGGTCGCGCTGCGGGGAACGATCGTTTTCTTGCGGGTGCGGATCATCACCGATGGCGCACCGTCATCGCCTGTCACAATGCCTTCAAGGGTCGGTTCGGCGGACATCATTATGATCGATTCCACTGCGCCGGCATCCAGATCCTGGCCGCTCATCAGGCGCTGGTGCATCGCGCGCAGCACGTCGCGGGCGCGGCCCACACTGTCTTCCGGCCCTTCAATCTGAACGCGGTTGCCGCGGGCGGATATAAACACGCCCAAGCGATTTTCGATCTGCACCAGGTTGGCATCAAACTGCCCGAATAGCGCCCCCAGAATTGTGGCCTCGTCAAAATCCATCTCCGTGCGAGCGCGACGGGGCTGGATGCGGGTTTGCCCGAAGACCTCGCGGTCATCATGGGCGCGGGCAGGTTTGCGAGCCATAGAGAGGGCAGGGCGCTCCTTTCAGTGCAGCCGGAATGGCTGATTCGAAGTTTAGGCGCAGTGATGCCACGTGCAAGCGACAGGGCTGTTACAGGCGGTGGAAAACCGGTCAGGCGCTGGCCGGTTCCAGCAGCCTGGCAGAGAGCGAGTTGGGACCAGCCTCAATCAATTCCACTTCCACCAAGTCCCCAATCGCGGCTTCGCCGATGAAGTGTACCGATTGCAGCCAAGGAGATTTGCCCAGCCACTGGCCGGCGTGGCGCCCTTCACGTTCAACCAGCACGGTGCAGCGCTTGCCCACAGATGCCTGGTTGAAAGCGAGCTGGCTGGCATTGAGAGCCGCCTGAAGGCGTTGCAGGCGTTCATCCATCGCGGCAGCGGGGATCTGGTCAGCCATCGTCGCCGCGGGAGTGCCAGGGCGAGGCGAATACTTGAAGCTGAAGCATTGAGCATAGCCGACCCGTTCGACCAGCCGCAGTGTATCCTCAAACTCGGCGTCGGTCTCACCCGGGAAGCCGACGATGAAGTCGCCTGACAAGGCAATATCAGGCCGGGCAGCACGGACCCGATCAAGGACGCGCAGATAGCTCTCAGCCGTGTGGCTGCGGTTCATCGCCTTAAGCACGCGGTCGTTACCGGCCTGGACCGGGAGGTGCAGGAACGGCATCAGCTGCGGGACATCGCGGTGCGCGGCGATCAGCCCTTCGGTCATGTCGTTGGGGTGGCTTGTCGTATAACGGATACGCGCCAACTCGGGAATGAGCGCCAGGGCCTCGATCAGCTTTTCCAGCCCACGATTGCTCTCGTCTCGCCAGGCGTTGACGTTCTGCCCAAGTAGGGTGAGTTCGCGCGCGCCGGCTTCGACCAGCCGCTTTGCCTCATCGACCAGATCGCTGAACGGCCGCGACACTTCGGCGCCGCGGGTATAGGGGACCACGCAATAAGTGCAGAACTTGTCGCACCCTTCCTGCACGGTCAGGAAGGCGCTCGGGCCCACCTTGCGTCGCGCCGGCAGGGCATCGAACTTGGTCTCGGCCGGCATTTCGGTATCAACCGCGCGGCGCCCTTCGACTGCCTCGGCAATCATTCCGGGTAGGCGATGATAGGCCTGCGGACCCACGACCATGCTCACCGCCGGGGCGCGCTTCATGATCTCCTCACCCTCAGCCTGGGCGACACAGCCGGCAACTGCGATCATTGGGCTGGTACCATCCTCGCGGCGCAGGCGTCCGATGTCGGAATAGACCTTTTCCGCGGCTTTTTCGCGGATATGGCAGGTGTTCAGGACAACCAGATCGGCTTCTTCGCCCTCTGGCGCGGGAACGATGCCCTGTTCGCCCAAGAGCTCAGCCATGCGTTCGCCGTCGTAGACGTTCATCTGGCAGCCGAAGCTTTTGACCCGATAGGTCCTGGGGGGTGAGGAGGTGGTCATGGGCGGCGCGAATAGGCGAACTGGGCCCGCTTTTGAAGCGCTATCCGTTAAGCCGCTCCAGGATTGCTTCGCGTGCAGCCTGGGCGATGGTCTTGCGATTGGTGAGTGCTTCGCCGCGCAGTACGGGCAGGAAATGAACCGTCAGATCGATCGGCCGCCGCCGCGCCAGCAAGCGCAGGAAATTGTCGATCCCGTGCTCCTCCCCCACCCAGGCGATATCCGCCGCTTCGAGGCCAAAGTCGAGCAGGACCGGCTGGATAGCCATACCATCGGGAAGCGGCTCCAACGCGGAGAGAAGCGAGGATTTGAACGGCAGCAGCCCGGTCCCATCGCTGGTTGTCCCTTCCGGGAAGATGGTCAGCGCGCCAGTATCGCGCAGGGCATTGCGAACATCTTCAACCTGACGGGCAACGCTCTTGCGATCGTGCCGGGCGACGAAGACCGTGTCGTTCATCTTGCATAGCCACTGGAGCAGCGGCTTCGAGGCTTGGCCGTCGTGGCCGTCGATGGCACTGCCGGTGGTGGCGGCAATCGCCGGGATATCCAGCCATGACACATGGTTTGCCAACAAAAACGCACCGCGATGGACCTTTTCGCCCCGCGTTCGCAACCGCATTCCGGCAATTGCCCCGATCCCCGCAAGGAACACCCTGGGTACTGGGTTATGACGGGAAAACGGCTTGGCGAGGTAATAGGCCGTGACGCTGATCAACAGCAACACGAGCATGGCAATGAGCCGCAGGCCAACACGAATCCAGCCTCCGACCGAAAGCTGGCGGGGCTGGCTTAGCGCAAGTGCCATTAACGCTTACTGTCCCTCGCGGCCCAGCCGCACCCCGTACAGTTCCATCCGGTGGTCTACCAGGCGGAAGCCCAGCTTCTCTGCGATCTGGCGCTGGAGTGCTTCAAGCTCGGGGTCGACAAATTCGATCACCTTGCCGGTTTCAACGTCGATGAGATGGTCATGGTGCGCTTCGGGCGCGGCTTCATAGCGGGCGCGGCCATCGCCAAAATCGTGGCGGTCAAGGATGCCCGCCTCTTCAAACAGGCGAACCGTGCGATAGACCGTGGCGATTGAAATGCGCGGATCAACGGCAACCGCGCGCTCGTGCAGCTTTTCCACATCCGGGTGGTCACTGCTCTCGGACAGCACTTTGGCGATAACGCGCCGCTGCTCCGTAATCCGGAGGCCGCGTTCAGCACAAAGCGCTTCGATATCGATCTGCTGATGCACGAAGGATTCCGTAAATGAAAAGTCCCGCCGGGTATGGACCTGGCGGGACGATTCTTCAACCGCGCGCGGCGGACTTATCCGGCCTCAGGCTTTCGCCTTGGGCTTGCGGCCGCGCTTCTGGCCAGGCTTACGCCCCAAGCCGATCTTCTTCGCGAGTTCACGGCGCTTTTCAGCATAGTCCGGGGCGACCATTGGATAGTCGGCAGGCAGGTTCCAACGCGCGCGATACTGTTCCGGAGTCATGTTGTAATGCGTCATCAGGTGACGCTTCAGCATCTTCAGCTTCACGCCATCTTCAAGGCAGACAATGTGATCGGGCTTGACCGAAGCGCGGACCGATACGGCCGGCTTGAGAACTTCTTCTTCGATTGGCGCAATTGCTTGACCCAGGCCAGCAAGGGCACCGTAGACCTTGCTAATCAGCATGGGGACATCATCGACAGAAACCGGGTTGTTACTGACATGGGCGGCGACAATATCCGATGTCAGTGTGATCAGCGTTTCATTCAGATCAGCTTGCGGCATTTCCATGACCCGCATCCTTTCATGTGGCGACCATTTGCTTTTGTTTGTTTTTTAGGCTGCAAAAACCAACCCGAGTTAGGGCTACGCCGCCGAACTTAAAATCTCAAGCAGATTCATGCTTAAAACATTACCGTTTTGGGAGCGCGTAATGTGTGAAATTAACTATAGGGCGCACGCAAAGGTAATTGCATCAAGTCGATTACCTGCGGGTGTTCGGTAGTAATTCTTCCGCAGGCCAATCTCGATAAACTCGTTCTGACGGTAGAGGTGTATCGCCGGATTATCGCTGCGCATCTCAAGCAGCAGCTGCCGCGCACCGCGCATTTTTGCGTCGGCCTTGCAGTCGCGCAGCAGTTGCTCCCCAATTCCGCGGCGGCGATATTCAGGCGCTACGGCAATTAGCAGCAGTTCTTCTTCTTCGAAACCGTGGCGTGTGAGAGTGAACCCGGCTGGTTCGTCCATGACCTCGGCGATGCGGTAATGGCAATTGCCAACCAGCAGTGCATCTTCCACCTGACGCCGGTTCCAGGCTTCGCCAAATGCAGGGTCGAAAGCGGCCTGCATTACCGCCATGATCCGATCGATATCGTCAATGGGGGCAATCATGCGGCCGGCAGGCGGGCATCTGGGCCACGGCCGTAAAGGGGCTGATCTGCTGGCCCCAGGAGTTGCGGAGCAAGCAGGCCGAAGCACCGCGCATCCGGGTGGATCGACAATGCCTGCCCCGCTCCACGCAAGCTGACAAGCGCTTCTGCCTGCGTGCCGACGATCAGGTTGGCGGTAGTCTGGGCCGCGGCAAGTTGCGGGGTTAGCGATGTGAGGTCGGTTGTTGCCAATCCGTCGTCCCCGAACGACTGGACGAACCATTCGCCGTGCCCGCCGGTCATAGCGACGGCACAGGTCAACTCGCCTGTTTGGGCGCGGGCCATGGCGGCCACCAGGGCAAGCGTCGGGTACCCCACCAGGTCGCATCGCCAGGCCAGCGCAAGGGCGCGTGCAGCGGCCAGGCCAACGCGAACGCCAGTGAAGCTACCCGGGCCAAGCGCCACGGCAATCCGGTCTGCTTTACCATTGCCCGGTAGCGCAGCAATCATCGGCACAAGCGCTTCAGCGTGGCCTCGACCCAGGAGGCGGTAATCGCCCGCGATCAGGTCACGGTCGTCCAGCAGTGCGGCGGAGCAGGCCTCAGTCGCGCTATCGATCACCAGGGTGCGCATCGCACGAACGCTTAGCGCGTCAGGCCATCCGATTGAAAGTGTCGAAATCGGGTCGGGGGCTGCGATCGAAGATCGATGCCGGATCGCCATAACCCAAGGTCGAGATCATCACCGACTTGAGGTTCGGCGTATCAGCAAGGAAGGCTGCGTCGACGGCATCATTGGCAAAACCGGTCATCGGTCCGGTGTCCAGACCCAGCGAGCGTGCCGCCATAATGAAATAGGCCGCCTGCAGCGACGTGTTCAGGAACGCTGAGCGCTCCCGGAATTCGGCGCTGCCGGTGAACCAGGCCTTGGCGTCGGCATGCGGGAACAGCCAGGGCAGGTTCTCGTGAAATTCGGTGTCCATCGCGATGATCACCGAAACCGGCGCCTTGAGGATCTTCTCGCCATTTGCAGGCATGGTGCAGGCGGCCAGCTTGGCCTTGGCTTCGTCGGTGGTGCACCAGATCAGCCGCGCCGGCAACTGGTTGGCGCTGGTCGGGCCCATCTTCATCAGGTCCCAGATCGCATGGAGTTGTTCGGTGGTGACTGGCTTGTCGAGATAGCCGTTATAGCTGCGGGCCGAGCGGAACAGCTGATCGAGCGCAGCATCGCTGAGCGGTTGCGACATGATTGTTTTCCCCCTGTTGGAATGCTGCGGATCAGGCCGCGCGAACTTCGGTCACTTCGGGAACGTAGTGCTTCAGCAGCCCTTCGATCCCCTGTTTTAGCGTTGCAGTTGATGACGGGCAGCCCGAACAGGCCCCCTGCATCGTCAGATAGACCACCCCGTCCCGGAACCCGCGATAGGCAATATCCCCGCCATCGTTGGCGACGGCAGGGCGGATGCGGGTTTCGAGCAGTTCCTTGATCTGGGCCACCACGTCGGCGTCGGCCGGGTCATCGCCAAAATCCGCGGCGTCTTCGGCTGGAACAGCGAAGCCGCTGGCGCTGGGCGCATGAAACAGCGGGGCCTGGCTGACGAAATGATCAAGCAGGATGGCCACAACCTGCGGCTTCAGGGCTGACCAGTCGACCCCCGGTCCGGCGGTGACCGAGACGAAATCCCGCCCGAAAAATACGCCGGTTACATCACCCAGGCTGAAGAGTGCATCTGCCAGGGGCGAGGCCGCCGCATCTTCCTCATCCCGGAAGTCGCGGGTGCCGGCGGGCATCACTTCCTGGCCGGGGAGGAACTTCAGCGTGGCCGGATTCGGCGTGGTTTCGGTCTCGATAAACATGGGGCGGATGTAGGCCTTTGCAGCGCCGGTTCAACCGCCAAAATCACAGTTCACGCAAGGCCTGCGCCGGTTTGGCGCGCAGCAGCGGCAGCGAGCCCGCAAGCGCGAAGGCGACGGTCAGCCCCAGCCCTGCGCTCAGCACGGCCAGTACCTGCGGCCAATTGGGCAGCCAGGCAAAATCGAACAGCTGCACGATTACCAGCCAGCCGATGGCGGATCCAAGCGCCAGCGCCACCCCAGCCAACAGTAGCGCCAGCAGACCATATTCCGCCAATTGAAGTAGCAGCAATTGGCGGCGGCTGGCACCCAGCACGCGCAGAATGACGTTGTCATACAGGCGGCTGGCGCGCGCTGCGGCGATAGCGCCAAGCAAGACGGCGATGCCTGCAAGAACCGCGACAGACGCAGCAGCAAGGATCGCCGTTGATACCTGATCGAGCAATGCGCGGGCCTGTTTAAGTATGCCGCCTACTTCGATCACCGAACTCGCCGGAAAAGCCTTCAGCAGTTGTGGCAGCAGCCTGGTGCGATCCGCGCTCACCGGCAGATCGATTGTCGCGGCAAGGTTGTGCGGTGCATCGGCGAGCGTGTTTGGCGAGAAGACCAGGACATAGTTGAAACCCATTGAATCCCAGTCGATCCGCCGGAATGAGGCGATCCGCGCGGTGCGCTCTACGCCCAAAACGCCGATGGTGAGCTTGTCGCCCAACTTGAGGCCGATGGCTTTGGCCAATTCCTCGTCTACAGAGACCAGCGGTTCGCCCTTGTAGCCTTTCGGCCACCATTGTCCCGCGGTCAGCGAATTGCCTTCCGGCAGGGTGTCGGAATAGGTCAGCCCGCGTTCGCCGCGCAGCGGCCAGGCATTTTCAGGGATTTCCTTCAGATCGGCCACGCGGGTCATCGCCCCTTCGGGTCCGTAGGCCAGGATTGCCCCGCGCAGCGCGGGGACCTGCCGGACCTTGGCCAATGGCGATGCCTGATGCACGATTTGCGCCATCTCGTCCGCACGGTCGCGCGGCAGGTCGAGCATGAAATAGTCCGGTGCGCGCTGCGGCACGCGGCGAGCAATATTGGCTTCAAGGCTGGTCTGGACCACGGCGAGCAGCACGAAGGCAGATAGCCCAAAGCCCAGAGCCGTAACCAGCGCCCCGGTCTGCGCTCCTGGTCGGTGGAGGTTCGACAAGGCGAGCCGCAGCAGCGGGCTCCGCGGACGCGGCAGACGCGCTGCCAGCTTGCGCAGGCCCCAGCCCAGCAGACCAAGCAGGCCAAGCACTGCGGTGGCCCCGGCCAGGAATCCCGCGGTTACCGGCAATTGCGCGGCGCTGGCCAAGGTCAGGGCAATGATTGCGGCGAAGCCCAGGCCAACGGGCCAGACTGCCTCGCGCCATTGCCCCGCGAGCGGCGATACCCGGGCGCGCATCAGCGCCAGCGCCGGGAAGCGGCGAGCGGCAAACAGCGGCGGCGCGGCGAAGACGAGGCCGACCAGCAGGCCATAAGCAGTCGCGCGGGCCAGTGCGGCCCAGTCAAACACCAGCCCAGGGGCAACCGGCAAGAGCGCGCCGAGCGCCTTGCCGAGCAGCGGCATCACCAGAATACCCGCGGCAAGACCAGCGAGGCTTCCCGCGAGGGCGGCCGCCAGCAATTGCAGAAGATAGATTCGGCTGATGTCGCTGCTGGTCGCGCCCAGGACTTTCAGGGTGGCGATACTATTGCGGCGGGCTTCGAGATAGGACGAGACCCCACCGCCGATCCCGATTCCCGCAATCGCCATGGCGGTCAGTCCGACCAGCACAAGGAATTCTCCCATGCGCGAGACAAATCGGTCTGCGCCCGGCGCCGCCTTGTCGCGCTGACGATAGGTGAAACCTGAGGCGGGGAACCTTGCCTTGAGTTGGTCGATGGTGACGACAGGGTCACTGCCCGGCGGGAGGAGCACCCGATACTTGCTGCGGAACATCGCGCCGGGGGCGGTCAGGCCGGCTGCTTCCGGAAAGCCATCAGCGACGATCACCGTTGGACCAAGCGCAAAGCCCTCGCTCAGCCGGTCTGGCTCGTCAGCAATCACGCCGGCGATTTTCAGCGGCTGGCCGGCAAGGGTGAAGCTGCCACCCTGGCGTTGCTCCAGTCGAGCCAGGGCATCGCGTGACACCCAGGCGGTGCCCGGCGCCGGCGCGCCAACCTTGCGGCCATCCGCAAGCGTCAGCCGGCCAACCAGCGGCCACTTGGTGTCCACTGCTTTCAGTTCGATCGGAACAACCGTCTGGCCACTCGATGCCATGGCTTGCA